>NZ_JBRBZA010000054.1:0-40363 GCF_053493975.1 Thermomicrobium sp. | reverse complement strand
CTTCGTCTCGTCGGCACCGTTCTGCAACGCTATAGTTGCGTTGGAGACGAGCGCAGCTGATGGTGCCGGAGGGTAAGCGGTGAGCGAGGTTCGGATCACGGTTCGGCAGAACGGTCCCTATCACGTGCAAGGGCGCGTCATCTTGGTCGATCACGAGGGAAACGAGATCCCGTACGAAGGGGAGGAGATCTGGCTCTGCCGTTGTGGTGGCTCGGCGAAGAAGCCGTTTTGTGACGGGACACACCGGCGAATCGGTTTCGTGGGGGACCTCGGGGTCCAGGTTCGATCCATCGCGAGCGAAGGGACGAGCGGTGCGGCAGCTTCGACCGCTGCTGCGGTAGCTGGGCAAAGCGGTGAGAGCGATTTCGTCCCGGTCAAG
Organism: Thermomicrobium sp.; assembly: GCF_053493975.1. Taxonomy (NCBI): domain Bacteria; kingdom Pseudomonadati; phylum Thermomicrobiota; class Thermomicrobia; order Thermomicrobiales; family Thermomicrobiaceae; genus Thermomicrobium; species Thermomicrobium sp. The sequence goes on along the minus strand of NZ_JBRBZA010000054.1, from coordinate 39,984 downwards.
CCTCTGGCTGAGGTCCCCGAGGCGACGATCGTGCGTTTCGAGGTCGACGGAGCGCCGCGCTTGCTGGTTCGCTTCGGGGAACGACTCTACGCGGTCGACGGCATCTGCACGCACGAGGAGGCGGAACTGGCCGAGGGGGATCTGGAGGATGGCGTGGTCTATTGCCCCTTGCATGGCTCGGGGTTCGAGCTGGCAACTGGACGAGTCACGAGTCTCCCAGCGACCAAGCCGTTGGCGGTGTACGACGTGCTCGTTCGGGACGGGATGGTGTACGTGTCGCGCCAGCCGCGCGGTCAGTGAACGCTGAGGCTGAAGGTTGGATATTCCTGCGGGGTCATAATGGGCCAGGAGCAGACGCTCCTCGGCGATCGGCCTCAGCGGCGGGTAGGGGACTCGCCTGTGCGGCATCGCGATTGCGGCAGCAGGCGTGGGCCTGCTCTCGCCGATCGGTCTCGCGGAGCGCTTCAGCGAGACGACCGACCGAGCGACTTGGATGGTTCTCGCTCTCTGCCGAGCTCCCAAGCGACGGTCGGCATGGAGCATGCGGGGGCCGCTGGCGTCGTCGACCGGAAAACGTCGGTCGAGACGAGGAAGAAGCGGGTGCTCGGGCGCTGAAGGGGGTTGCCATGGTCGAGCACTGCCTCGTCGTGGGAGCTGGAGCGGCAGCTTTCGGGTTCGCGAATGCGATCCGCGAGGTTGGGTACCAGGGACGGGTCACCGTGGTGGGCGCTGAGCCGGTGCCACCGTACGAGCGACCACCACTCTCCAAGCAGTATCTCCTGGGGAAGAAAGAGGAGAGCGAGCTTCTCTTTCGGCCAGTCGCGTTCTACGAGGAACGCTCGATCGAGTTGGTGCTGGGTGATGCGGTCGAGGAGATCGATCTCGAGCGGCGGGTGGCCTGCACGCGTGCGGGGAGGGAGATCGGCTTCGACCAGTTGGTGCTGGCAACTGGGGCGTTACCGAATCGGCTGGCGGTGCCCGGGGCAGAACTCCCGGGGGTCTTCGTGCTCCGCTCGCTCGAGGATGCACGAGGTGTGCGCGCGGCGCTGTCGTCCGCGCAGCGCGTCGTCGTGATCGGTGGCGGGTTCATCGGGTGCGAGGTCGCGGCGAGTGCGCGGACAGTGGGGAAACAGGTGGCGCTGGTCGAACCGTTACCGGTCCTGCTCGCTCGTGCGCTCGGCGAGACGGTCGGCGCCGCGATCACGCGGGTGCACGAGCGAGCGGGTGTGCAGCTCTACCTGGGGCGGAAGGTCATCGCGTTGGAGGGGCGAGAGCGGGTGGAGCGGGTACTCTTGGACGACGGCACGAGCCTTCCCGCCGAGATCGTGGTCGTCGGGATCGGCGTCCGGCCAGCCGTGCCGGCGATCAGGGGCGAGCTGGCGATGGACGATGGTGTCGTCGTCGATGCGACGTGCGCAGCGAGTGCCCCGGGTGTCTGGGCTGCCGGCGACGTGGCACGCTGGTGGCATCCGGTGATCGAGCGCTCGATCCGGGTCGAACACTTCGACAACGCTTTGGCGCAAGGTGCGTGTGTCGCCAAAGGGGTCGCGGGGCATCCCGAGGCGTACGCGCCGGTCCCGTCTTTCTGGTCGGATCAGTACGATCTGACCATCCAGCAGTACGGTTACCCGATCGAATGGGATGACCTCGTGGTGCGTGGCGATCTGGACGCTCCCGCTTTCACTGCCTTCTACTTGAAAGCCGGACGCGTTTGTGGAGCGGTGATCGTGAAGCGGCCGCGCGAGATGCGACCAGCACGGCGCCTGGTCGAGGCGATGGCGCGAGTCGATCGGGCGCTTCTCGCGGACGAGGGTGTCGATCTGCGTTCGCTCGCGCCCTGAATCGAAATCCTGGTGGTGTACCGAAGCCTGCACGGGAAAACACAGACCAGGGATCGGTGAGTCGGCGCCGATCGCGTGGGCGAGCGCGCGAGGCTCCGTCACGCGCGCTGGATCGCAGACGAATGGAGCGGGGCGTGTCCGGCTACGCCCCGCTCCGTTCACGAAGGTGATTCAGCGCACGATGGGGAGACCTGCGCGGGCCCAGGCGATGAGGCCGCCAGCGAGGTTGCGGACCTGAGTAAAGCCGGCGCGTTGCAGATACGCCGTGGCCGAGGCACTGCGGTTACCGCTTCGGCAGACGAGAATGATCTCCCGATTCGGGTCGAGTTCACCGAGTCGCTGGGGCAACTCGTCGAGGGGAATGAGCCGTGCGCCAGGGATACGGGCGGCTCGCCACTCGTCCGGCTCGCGCACGTCGATGAGGAGTGCCCCGGCCTCGAGGCGTTCCTGTGCCTCGTGCGGGGTGAGTTCCGGAACGCGTGGGCCGAACAATCGGGTCAACATCGGATCCTCCGTTCTCCATTTCTCTGCAGCACCTTTTCGCGTCGGTCGGGGAGGCGCGCTGGGTACCGTCCGCACAGGGAACGAGATGCCCGGCTGGTCGGTCGATGCGCCAGCCGGGCGAGTGACCGATCGTTCACACTGTGACCGCGGCTCCCCGCGTCGTCGGGAGGCCAGCGGCGCGCCAGGCGTCCATACCACCCTCGACCGAGTAGACACGTGGGAAATCGTGCGCGCGCAACAGGCTCGCTGCCAGTGCGCTGCGGGTTCCGGCGCCGCACACGAGCGCGATCGGGCGCGAAGGATCGAGTTCGGTCCAGCGCTCGGGCAACCGATAGAACGGGATGTGGCGAGCTCCCGGAATGTGTTCTTCTGCCCACTCGGAGGGCTCGCGGACGTCGACGATCTCGAGGGTGGCGTCCTCCTCGCGCCAGCGAGCCAAGTCGTGGACGGTGAGGACAGGCAACGTGCGATACGGAAAGCCGGCACGTTCCCACGCAGCCATCCCGCCAGCCAAATAGCCGACTACCTGGTCATAGCCGATGACTGCCAGCATCTGCACGGCACGGCGCGCATCCTCGTCGCGCTCGACGACGAGCACGAGTGCTCGGTCAGGCGGAATAACTAAGCCGACTCGATTCTGGAACTGCCCGCCGTCGAGGGCGACAGCAATGGCACCCGGGATGTGGCTCGCGGCGAAGGGGGCAGGTGACCGGACATCGAGGACGACGGCACCCTGCTCGATGAGTTCGCGAACGCGAGCTGGGGTGAGCGGTGTCGCCGTGCCCATCTTCGGGGGCTCAGCGGCGCGGTTGAGCTCGACGATGCGGGCGAGATTCGGTGGGCGCTCGGGGAGGTTCTCGTTCATGAAGCGGACAAAGGTTTGACGGTCGAGGATCTGCAGGGCCGGGTTGTTGCGCGCCTCGAAACCGATCGTGGTTCCGGTCATACGGTTGTTGACCCGCCCACACAACGAGCCAGCGACGTGACCGGGAAAGACGAGCGTGCCGGGAGGCAACTGAAGAAGGCGCTGGTGGAGCGAATCGAACAGGGCAGCAGCGCCTTCCCGGCCATCGATCGCGAGATCGGGGCGGGCGACATCGCCGACGAAGAGCGTGTCGCCGGTCAGGACCAGCCATGGCTCCTGACTGCGCGAGCGGTCGATGACCGCGATGACGATGTGCTCCGGGCGATGTCCTGGGGTATGGATGGCGCGGAGGACGACTTCGCCCAGCTCCAGCTCATCGCCGTCTCGGAGCGGCTGGTGCGGGTAAGCGACACCGGCCAGAGCGGAGACAGCGATCGTCGCGCCGGTCGCGGCGGCGAGCTGATGATGCCCGGAAACGTGATCGGCGTGGTTGTGCGTTTCGATGATGTAGCGGAGCTGGAGTCCCTCGCGCTGGAGGAGGTCGAGGATCTCGTCGACCATGTCGATGCGGGGGTCGATCACTGCAGCCAGTCCGGCGTCAGTGGAAGCGACGACGTAGGCCGCGCAGCCGATATCGGTGCGGAGGATCTGTTGGAAGAACATCGCAGTGCTCCTTTCAGGCAGCCTCGAGAGCGCGGAGTGCTCGTTCGAGCCGAGCGCGCGCCTCGGTAGCCAGTTCGTCGAGAGCCGGGTTGCCGACGATGCCGAGCATCGCCTTCGGGTCCGCGATCTCGACGCGAGTCTTCCCGTCCACCTCGCGGACGACCACGTTACAGGGGAGCAGGAGACCGACCTCGCGTTCGGTCTCGAGCGCTCGATGGGCGAGGGGCGGGTTGCAGGCTCCGAGAATGACGTAGCGTTCCATCTCCAGCCCGAGCTTCTGCTCGAGCGTGGCCTTGACGTCGATGGTGGTGAGGATGCCGAATCCTTGCTCCTTGAGCGCTTCATGGACCTTGGGCAGGACCTCATCGAACGGATGGTCGAGATCGACGCCGAAGCCGTAGCGACCAGTGAACATCGAGTCTCCTCCTTTCCGTATTCCGCGTCGTTGTCGTTCCCGTCGAAGCCGCTCGCCGTGCGAGCCCACGGCCCGCATCACCAGCGGATGGCTCAGCCGCCGCCGGTGGAGCAGCTGGCAGCGCTCGAGGCGCCCTCGCTGGTGCGAGCAGCGAACGCGGAGAGCAGCCGTTCGGTCTCGCTCGTGCCGCAGTTGGGACAGACGACCGGCTGATCGGCTTGGGAGAGTCGGACGAGTTTCTCGAAGCGGTAACCGCAGACTCGGCAGCGGTATTCGTAGAGGGGCACTCGTGTCACCTCCGTTCCATCAGGACCGATTCGGCCAGCTCACCCTGGCGCAGCAGCTGATCGAGGAGCAGGGCACGAGTCAGATGGCATGCCTCGAGGATGCGCCGATCGGTGAGCGAGTAATGCATTTCGGTGCCGACCCGCTGGGCGTGAACCAGACCTCGCTGGCGGAGGATGGCCAGGTGTTGGCTGATCTTGGCCTGCCGCTGGCCGGTCGCGTGGGCGAGTTCCTTGACCGCCTTGGGGCCGTCACCGAGCAGTTCGATCAGTTCGATACGGGTCGGATCGGCGAGCACCTGACAGAGCATGGCCTGCAGACGGTAGAGCTCGTGCCGGCGCTCGCGTTCGTCGTTGCTCAAGGGTTTTCCTCCTTCCGGGTGCAACTCTATTCGCATGCACGCATATTCTAATGCAACAAGTGAGGCAGTGCAAGGAGCTCAGCTGCTGTGCGCGATCCGCGACGGTGACCAGCTCGTCGGGGCCGGGTGTTGCCAGAAGGAGCCGTACGGACTCGCGGGGTGCAGGGGCAACTCGGTCGTGGGGATCGACGGCGTGCGGGTGTGGGCGGAGGGCCGCCGGATGCGACGTGGCGAACGGAATCGACCACAGCGTGTGTAGCACCATGCGCGAGCACGGTGCCCGAGCGAAGGCGGATCGTGGTCGCGGCTGGTCGTCCGGTCAGGGCGACGAGTGCTGCCAGGGGGATCGGAGTATCCGGAGCGGCACGCGCTGAACGAGCAGGCGCGGGCGGCGCGCCTGGCTGCGCAGTCTGCGCAAGGCTTCGCTCCGGATCACGGTGCCGCTCTTCCAGCGGTCGACCGCTGCGGCGCGCGGGCGGTCTGCAGCGAGAAGCGGGGAGCAGCGTGAGCCGGTGGAAGAAGCTGGTGAAGGGTGCAGGCGTACGGGGCGCAGCAGTCGGTGAGGTGCCGGAAGAGGGGAGTGCAGTGTGGGAGACGCGGGGGGACGGGTAGGCCAGTGCTCGAGTGCGTCGCTCGAGGTGGGCGGAGTGCGCGTTGTGGTCTGGTGCGAGCGTGCCGAGCGGGTGTGGATGGCTGAACGGCGGTCGGACAGCGCGGTGGGGAGCGCGGAGCACGGCGCACACGGGGGGCAGCACGAGCAGTCGCGACGGTCGGCGTGGATCGGTTGGGTGTGGGGTTCGATGGGAAGCGACAGGGGCGGGCTCGAGAGCTTGACGAAGAGAGTCGGAGCGTTGTATGGTATCTGCGATAGGCACCGTGAAACTGGATTCGGGTAGGTCACGAGTTCGCTTGTCGCGGCGGGCGACGATGGATCGAGGACGGTTCGGAACGACGGGAGATCAGCGAGGGTGGGTCTTCGTCGCTCCCTGCCCGACGATGAACGCGCTCTTTGCCCTGTGGCCGCGCATTTGCGACTGTTCCCGCTGAACGAGAGAGCCCAAAGCACATTCGAGCTTCGGGTAACGTCCTGACGAAGCGAGCTGAAGAATCTGTCGAGAGATCGATGATACGTTCAGTCGCTTTGACTCAGGGAGGTACTGTGATGAACGGGTGAGAGGGTCATGCGTCGGCAAGGAGGAGACGGGGTCGAGCGTTCGGGAAGGGAGAGGGAACGATGCGTGCGGTGAACAACGATCGGCGCTATCTGGCTTTCGTGATCGGCGCCTCGACGGTCGGATCGGCGATCGAGTGGTACGACTTCTACATTTTTGGGAGCTTGGCGGCGATACTGGCGACGCATTTCTTCGCCAAGGATCATCCGGTGGCGGCGCTTTTGAATACCATCGCCATCTTTACCATCGGGTTCCTGTTCCGGCCACTCGGGGCGATCATCTTCGGTTGGTACGGGGACAAGATCGGGCGCAAACGGGTCTTCATCCTGACCTTGCTCGGGATGGGCTTGGGCACAGCGCTGATCGGTGTGATCCCGAGCTACGCGACGATCGGTGTGCTCGCTCCGATCCTGGTCTTCGTGCTGCGCGTGATCCAAGGACTGAGCGTCGGCGGAGAGTGGGGAGGTGCGCTGACCTACGTGGCCGAGCACGCGCCGGACGGGAAGCGTGGGCTGTACACGGGCCTGTTGAGCCCGGCGGCGATCTACGGTCTGATCATCTCGTTCTTCGTCGTGCTGGGGGTGCGAACGGCTCTCGGTGAAGAGGCGTTCCGGGCCTGGGGCTGGCGCATACCGTTCCTGCTCTCGCTCGTGCTCGTCCTGATCTCGCTCTACGTGCGGCTGCGTCTCCAGGAGACGCCGATGTTCGCTGAACTGAAGGCGCGGCGTGCAGTGGTGCGGAACCCCTTGAAGGTCACCTTCACGGGCGAGAACCTGCGGCGGGTGCTGATTGCAGCTGCCGTCTCGTTCGGTCAGGCGGTGGCCTGGTATACCGCGATCTTCTGGGCGCTCTTCTTCCTCCAGACGGCGCAGAAGCTCGATCTCATCACGACATATAAGATCCTGCTGCCCGGTCTGTTGATCGCGCCAGTGCTGCACGTTTTGATGGGGTGGCTCTCCGACTCGATCGGGCGCAAGCCGATCGTCCTGACCGGCTTCGTCCTGGCGATCGTCGGCTTCTACCCGCTCTATACGCTGCTCGGGCGGTTCGCGCAGAAGGACAATCTGCAGTATTGGCCTGCTGCCCTGACTGTGATGGGCCTGATGCTGATCGCGGCGATGGTGTGGGGACCGCTGCCGGCTCTGCTGGCAGAGTATTTCCCCACGCAGGTCCGGTACACATCGCTCGGGTTCGTCCAAAATACGGCCAATGGCTGGGGTGGTGGACTGGTCCCGTACGTGACGACGTGGATCCAGACAGCGACCGGAAACTTGATGTGGGCGCTGGTCTATCCGATCGCCTTGCCGCTCCTGGGTTTGATCGTCGGTCTCCTGTTCTTGCCGGAGACGGCGCGCCACCGGTTGTGGGAGCGGCCAGAGGCAGCGATGGCGACCGGCGACGGGGAATAATTCGGATACCAGAACGACGGTGCGACTGGCCGGTTCGGCGAGTTCCCGCCCCGGCCGGTCGCTATCCGCTCGCAGGAGGCGGAGGGAGATGACGATGCAGACAGGGACGACGCCGCTCTTCCAACAGCTCTGGTCGCGGCCCCAGTGGGAGGGGCTTCCGCCCTATCGCTCGCTCCTGACACCGCTGATGCTACTGGAGCGGACGTTGCACGTCTTCCCCGACAAGGTCGGAGTGGTGGATGGCAACCGGCGGCTGACGTACCGCGAGTTCGGAGCCCGCGTCTACCGCCTCGCCAGCGCGCTGCGCGGACGGGGGTTGCAGCCGGGCGATCGGGTCGCGGTGCTGTGCCGGAACAGCTCGGAAGCATTGGAAGCCCATTTCGCCGTACCGCACATGGGTGGGATTTTGGTCCCGATCAACGTACGCCTCTCGAGCGAGGAGGTGCGCTACATCCTGGAGCACTCAGGCGCCCGGGCGTTGATCTTGGACGGAGCGCTGGCGAGTCTCATCGAGCCGATCCGGGGAACCCTTTCGGACCTCGAGCTCGTCGTCTGGGCCGATATCGACAGTCGTCACGGCGATCCGCCGCCTGCTCGTGCATCGTTTGCCGATGTCGAGTACGAGGCGCTGCTCGCTGAGGGCTCACCGGATCCAACGGTGTACCCGCTGCGCGACGAGGAAGAGGTGCTGAGCATCAACTACACGAGCGGGACGACCGGTCGGCCGAAGGGCGTGATGGTGACGCATCGCGGTGCCTACTTGAACGCGCTGGGGGAGATCATCGAGGCGCGACTGGTGCCGGAAAGCGCCTATCTCTGGACATTGCCGATGTTCCACTGCAACGGATGGTATTTCCCATACGCTGTGACCGGGATCGGCGCGACGCACGTGGTGTTGCCCAAAGTCGATCCGCCCCGCATCTTCCAGCTGATCGAGCAGGAAGGTGTGACGCATTTCTGCGGTGCGCCGACCGTGCTGATCATGCTGCTGCAAGGACGGCCGAGTCCCGACTACCGGTTTCCCAGGCCGCTCACCGTGCTGACCGCGGCGGCGCCACCGGCGCCGGCGACGATCGCGGCGATGGAAGCCATGGGTGCTCGCATCGTGCACGTCTATGGTCTGACCGAAACGTATGGTCCGCATACCGTTTGCGAGTGGCACGAGGAGTGGGACGCCTTGCCATTGGAAGAGCGTGCGCGACTCAAAGCACGGCAGGGCGTGGGCTACATTCATGCACCGGAGCTGCGAGTGGTCGACGAGGCGATGCGCGATGTCCCAGCAGACGGCGAGACGCTGGGTGAAGTGGTCATGCGTGGCAACAACGTGATGAAGGGGTATTACCGCGACGAGGAGGCGACTACCAAGGCGTTCGCTGGCGGCTGGTTCCACTCCGGTGACCTGGCGGTCGTGCATCCGGATGGGTACATCGAGTTGCGCGACCGCAAAAAGGACATCATCATCAGCGGTGGGGAAAATATCTCGACGATCGAGGTCGAGCGTGCGCTCTACCAGCACCCCGCGGTGCTGGAGTGCGCGGTCATCGGTATCCCGGACGAGAAGTGGGGCGAGGTACCGAAAGCGTTCGTCGTGCTGAAGCCAGGAATGCAGGCGACACCGGAGGAGTTGATCGCGTTCTGCCGGGATCGCCTGGCCCACTACAAGTGCCCGAAGCAGGTCGAGTTGGTCGAGAGCTTGCCCAAGACCTCGACGGGGAAGATCCAAAAGTTCGTGTTGCGCGAGCGAGAGTGGGCTGGCTACGACAAGCGGATCCACTGACCAGGCGGGTGGTGGTTCAGTGGGCTCGCCGGCGAGCGGCGCTGTGACTGGTCGTTGGACCGAGTCAGCAAAGCGCCGGTTCGAGGTGCCGGGGGTAAGATTCGAGCAGGCTGGTTCGGCGTGCGGGTCGGGCACATGGGGCGAACGAGTGAGGGAGGAACGACGGTGGCGAGCGAGCGAGATCCGTTCCGGGAATATGCGATCGAGACACTGGCTGTGCATGCCGGGCAAGCGCCGGATCCAGCCACGGGAGCGCGGGCGGTTCCCATCTATCAGACGACGTCGTTCGTCTTCCACGATGCCGATCATGCCTCACAGTTGTTCAATCTCGACGAGCCAGGACATATCTACACGCGGATCAGCAATCCCACGGTCGAGGTATTCGAAAAGCGGGTGGCGTACCTGGAAGGTGGGGTGGCGGCGGTCGCGACGGCGAGCGGTCAAGCAGCGACCACGTTGGCGATCCTGAACATCGCACGGGCTGGTGACGAGGTCGTGGCGAGCACGAGCCTGTACGGGGGAACGGTCGCGCTCTTCGCCAATACGCTCTCCGACCTGGGGATCTCGGTCCGGTTCGTCGAGCCGTCCGATCCGGAGAATTTCCGGCGGGCGATCACGGAGCGAACGAAGTGCATTTACGCGGAGACGATCGGCAATCCGCGACTCGACGTGCTGGACATCGAGGCGGTGGCGCGCATCGCGCACGAGCATGGAATCCCGTTGATCGTCGACAACACGTTCGCGACACCCTACCTGTGCCGCCCGATCGAGTGGGGCGCGGACATCGTAGTGCATTCGGCGACCAAGTGGATCGGCGGGCACGGCGTCGCGATCGGTGGCGTGGTGGTCGATGCTGGGCGCTTCGACTGGGGGAACGGCAAGTTCCCGCGGCTCGTCGATCCGGACCCGGGCTACCATGGGATCTCCTACTGGAAGGATTTCGGCAGCTTGGCCTACGTGACCAAGCTGCGAGCGCACATGATGCGCGACGTCGGCGCCTGCATGAGCCCGTTCAATGCGTTCCTGCTCCTTCTGGGACTGGAAACGCTGCATGTGCGGATGGACCGGCATTGCGCGAACGCGCTGGAGATCGCGCGCTGGTTGGCCGAGCATCCAGCTGTGGCCTGGGTGGCCTACCCGGGCTTGCCAGAGCACCCATCGCATCACCTGGCACGCAAGTACTTGCGGGAAGGGTGCTATGGCGCGGTCGTCGTCTTCGGCGTGAAGGGTGGGATGGAAGCCGGCATCAAGGTCATCGACAACGTGGCACTGTGGTCGCACCTCGCGAACGTCGGCGATGCCAAGTCGCTGATCATCCATCCGGCGAGTACCACGCACCGGCAGCTGACCCCCGAGCAACGGGTGGCAGCTGGGGTCGGGGACGACTTGATCCGGCTGGCAGTCGGCATCGAGCATGTCGAGGATCTCAAGGCTGACCTGGATCGGGCCTTGCGGATCGCGACTGGCCTGGCAGCAGGTGGTGACGGGCGAGCGCGCGATGAGGTGGCGCAGGTCGTGCTCAACGACGAACAGGTCATCCGTTCGGTGTGCACGCGGGCTTTCGTGGACGAGGACGGAACCCAGCGACCGCTCGTCCTGGCGATCGTTGGGCTTTCCAATGACCCGGCTCGGCCCAGCTATCGTGTGGCCCAGAAGCTCAAGCGGCTCGGCTACCGGATCATCCCGGTCAACCCGCTCATCGATGAGGCGCTCGGCGAGCGGGCGTACCCCTCGCTGCGCGAACTCCCGATCCGCGCTGATGTCGTGGTGGTCTTCCGAGCCAGCGAGCATGCACCAGCGGTCGCCCGCGAGGCAGTCGAGCACGGTGCACGAGTATTGTGGTTGCAAGAGGGTGTGGTCAGCCCGGAGGCGGCACGGATCGCGACCGAGGGCGGCCTGGCGGTGGTGATGAACCGCTGCATTTACAAGGAGGCACAGCGCTGGCGGGGCCACGCCAAGACGTTCCGTCCGGACGAGGTGGATCGCGCACTCGTCGGTGCCGGAACGAATGGGCGGTCCAGCGAGCCGGCAGACGACTGAGGGAACCGGAGCGAGCCGGCGAGGCCGGAAGGAGGGACAACGATGACCGCGACCGAGCAGAGAACCTACCAGTACATCCTGACCGATGTGCGCGATGGGATCGCTGTGGTGACGATGAACCGCCCGGAGAAGCGGAACGCGCTCTCGGTCGCGCACATGGAGGAGCTGACGGATGCCTTCCGGCGGATCGGTGAGGATCGGGACATCGCGGTCGCGATCTTGCGCGGCGCAGGGCCGATCTTCTGCGCTGGCCATGACTTGAACGAGCTGACCGGATGCGATGCGCCGACCGCGCGCCGTATCTTCGCGGTCTGTACGACGCTGATGCAGACGATTCGATCGATCCCCCAGCCGGTGATCGCGCAGGTCCATGGGCTGGCGACTGCCGCGGGCTTCCAGCTGGCCGCGACCTGCGATCTCATCGTGGCGGCGGCGGGGACGCGCTTCCAGACCCCGGGCGTGAAAATCGGACTATTCTGCTCGACTCCGATGGTGGCGGTGAGCCGGGTGCTACCGCCGAAGAAGACGTTCGAGCTTTTGGTGACCGGCGAACCGATCACGGCGGAGGAGGCGGCACAGCTGGGGATGGTGAACCGAGTCGTCCCGGCCGAGGAACTGGAGGCCGCCACCTGGGAACTGGCAGAGAAGATCCGGGCGGCGAGTCGCTACGTGGTCGGGATCGGGAAGCAAGCGTTCTACCGACAACTGGAGCTTCCCGAGCACCTCGCCTATGCCTACGCGATGGAGGTGATGGCGCTCAACGCGTTGGCAGCGGACGCACAGGAGGGGATCTGCGCTTTCCTGGAAAAGCGCCAGCCACAGTGGCGGAACGCCTGACACTGGCGGACGAGCTGGCCCTGGCCGAGCCGTGGCGATAACGCTCGGGGAGAGCCGAGTGGTCGTCGAGGGGCACGACTGGAGGTTGGCTCGCTGAGCCTGGTGGGACCGGCTCGTTTTGCGGCAGTCGATCGGCTGTGACGGGACGGAGCCGTTCGGGAGACACCTTCCGAACGGCTCCGTTGACCTCGAAGGACGATCGGCAGGCGATGTCGCGCGATCGACAGGTAGGCGCGCCTCGGGTGCAGGGCGGTATGGTGGTGCTGGCAGGCGCGTCTTTCCTAGCCTCGCTCTCGAGGTGTCGATACCATCGAGTCGTGCCTGACGGTCAGCAAGCCTGGTGCGGTGAGTCGAGCCGGGGCCACTCATCTCTGCGTCCCTGGTGCGAGCTGGGGTGCTGGAGGGTTGACAAGCGAGCCCCCGATGGCTAGACTGGGTGCGTACGTACTCGTGTACATTCATAGAGCAGCGCTGGCGCGAACTTGGGACGAACGGCCTAGAGGCTCGGGGAGCGGCGTGGCCGAGAATAGAGAGTGAAGCGCATTCACGTCGGACAGGCGAGAAGCGGCAGGGTCAGCGGTGAACGAGAACGGTGTCCTGATGCGATGGCCGATCACGATTTTTCGGGATCCGTGCAGTGACGAACGCCAGCCGCGCTGGGTAGCGGTTGCCTGTGAGCCGTCGCAACTGCCGCCGGAGGCGGCTCAGTCCTGTCTCGTCCTGCAGTACTGGCGCCGACAATTGCGTTGTCCGCCGGTTGCTGTCGGTGAAACGCCGGATACTGCCCTGAGCAATCTCCTCGCAGCGCTCGACCGGGCGCGGGAGGGGGTAAAGGACTCGAGGAGGGTGGAGCCATGAGTGAGTACCGTGAAGCGCTGGCCATCATCTTGAATGCGGTACGGTCGGCTGGCCTCCCGTTGACCGGCTGGTGCTTGGAGCGGGACTGCGTGCATTTCCTGATGAGTGGAGGCATCGAAGTGACGGTTCCGCTGGATCGACTGTTCGGGGGGTCGCCGAGCACAGTGGTGGCGGAACTCCTCAATGCAGTGGGTTGGCGCACGACGCCAGTGACCGTACGGCCGATGGAAGAGATCGTCGAACTGGCCCCGCAGCAACTGGCACGACTGCGCTTCTTGCACTGGTTGGTGAGCACGGGTCGGCTACCTGGTGATACGGAACGGCCACGGTTCGAACTGGCGACGGCCAGCTGATGGTCGGATCTTCTCTGCCCACTCGTCCGCTATGCTAGCGGCAGCGGATCGGTACGAGGAGCGGCGAGAGCGAGGTCGCGGTGGGCGGAGAGGGGTGGCAGGTGTTCGGAGACGATCCGGCGGTGGAACAGCTGGCGCGGTCGCTCGCTCGTGTCGTGGTGCGCGAAGAGGTAGCCCGGCCGTGCCAGACGTATCCTTTGCCCTCTCGCATGCTTTCGATGCGCACTCTCCCGAACCTGCGTCGCTGGGATTTGACCGTGATCGTGCCAGAGCGGCTGACTACGCTCACCCACTTTTACCAGCTGCTCGTACGGCTGCCCGAGATGGTCAGTTGCCGGATCGTGTGGATGACGGGCAGCTCGGTCGATCTCGCGCTCTTGACGGTCGTCTTCGATGAAGCGCGATTGACCCACGTGATCGAGCGCTGTCTCCAAAGCAGTGGAGGCTCACCAGGTTTCTCGCTCAGGGCATTCGGGCACGAGGTGGGCGGGCATGCCGATTTACGGTGACCTGAGCGATTTGCCGCTGCACATCCTCCTCCAGGCTTTGACGAGGGCTGGGCAGACTGGTCGACTGACGCTGCGGACGCGGGTCGAGGAAGTCACGCTGGTACTCGATCGTGGACGGCTCGCAGCGGTTCTGAGCAGCGACGTACAACTCCGACTCGGCCAGATGCTGGTACAGCTCGGGGACATCAGCGAGGAACAGCTGGAGCAAGCGCTCGCGTTACAAGCGGTGACGGATGGGCGACGCCGGCTCGGGCGGATCCTCGCGGAGTTGGGTTTCGTGACCCATCAGCAGATCGAGCGGGCACTGGCCCAGCAGTTCGAAGAAGTTCTGGTGCGGGTGCTCGGAGCAGCCGATGCGTCCTTCGCGTTCGTGCCCGAGCCGCCACTCATTCCCGACGAGGAGACCGTCTTGGATGATGCGCCGATGACGAAACTTCTCTTGAATGCGATCCGACGCGCCGACGAGCGACGTGCCGGAGTACGCCTGACGACTGGTCCGGTCGACCGGTCGGTGCTCGATCGACTCCTGCCCGAGGAGCGGGCAGTGCTGACGGCGGTGCTGGAAGGGCAGCGGACGGAACAGCGACTCGCGGAGGCCACAGGCTTACCGAGAGCGACGATTCGCGAGGTGTTGGATCGGCTGGTCTCCTTCGGGGTGCTCGAGCGTGCGGGTTGAAGCGCAGCCGATGGTGAAGCGGGACGCGGGCCAGGAAAATCGAGCCGCTCGCTCCTGACGGGGGATGCGAGCGGCCATGTCGGTGTGCGAACGACACGATGAGACGGAGTGCGCGTTCTGGACAAGCGGTCTTCCGTCTCTCCTGATCGCGCGGTCGGGAACAGCTGTGCACTCACCCGGTCAGGAGGACGACGCCGATCAGAGAAGCGCCCACACGCTCCAGCTGCTCTTTGGCTCGCTGGGCTGCGATACGCGAGGTTCGCCCGCTGCGCACGACCAGCAGGACACCGTCAGCGAGGCGAGACAAGACGAGCGCTTCGCCGCATTCGGGTAACGGTGCGGTGTGGAGGACGACCCGGTCGGCTCGCTCGCGCAGCTGAGCGAGGCGAGCGCGCGAGGGTGATCGCGCGAGGAGATCGGCGGGATTGGTGCCGGCTGGAAGAGTACCGGCGGGAACGAGGGCGAGATCGTCGATCGGACTGGGTTGTGATGGAATGGGTCGCTCCTCAGGGGAAAGGAGCGCTTCGGCCAGACCGATCGCGGGGGAACTGGGCAAGAGGGTGTGGAGCGATGGCCGACGGAGATCGGCATCGACCAGGAGCGTGCGCTCACCGGCAACCGCGAGCGCAGCAGCGAGGTTGGCGGCGACGGATGCGGCATCGCGTGAGTCGTGGCCGATGCCGCAGACCAGGATAGTCCGACACGATGAGCCAGATGCCTCGCGACCGAGCAAACTCGCACGGAGCGTCCGGTAGGACTCGGCAGCTGCCGACAACGGTTCCTCGAGCACGACGAGCTTGGGCATCGTCTCCTCCACACGTCTCGATCGTCGATCGCGTGCCAGTCGAATCTCGCTGAGAACCGGTAAGCCGAGGGCGCGCGTCGTTTCGCGCGTTGTCCGAAGGACATCCTCGAAGTATTCGATCCCGAAGGTGACCAGGACGCCGAAGGCGAGACCGAGCACGAGCCCGGCAACGGTGTTGAGGCGCGTGCGTGGCCCGACTGGGACACTGGGTGGGGAGGCGGTGTCCAGCTTGAGAACCGCGACGGTTCCTTGGATGCGTTGGCCGAGCGGATCGCGGAACCGCTCGAGGATCCGCTGGTTCTCGGCCATCGTCTGGGCCACGAAGGCATCGGCGAGGGCATTGGCGACGCGTGCCGCGCGAGTCGGGTCGGTGTCGGTCACCACGAGTTGGATGACGTTGCTGTCCTGATTGCGACCGAGTTGGAGCGAGGCGAGAACCTGACCAGGATCATCGGAGAGCCCAGCTCGGGCCAGGGCGCTGGCGACGAAGTCACCGTTGCGGATCAGATCCTGGAAGGATGCTAACCGGTTCTTGGCGTAGAGATCGAGCCAGTAGTCGGGTGGCTGAGCGACCGCCATGAGACGGACACTGACCTGGTACGTCGGTGGCATGGAGCTGCTGTAGAAGAAAGCCACGGCGGCGGCCATGAGGCCAGCCAGGAGAACGACCCACCAACGACGCAAGACGATAGCAAGATACTCCTCAGGACGCACGACCTCTCCTCTCGGGAGGGGCAGGAACGACCGTCACGACTGGGAGGTTGAGCGCGCGTCGAACGTCTTCGGGGTCGTGGAGTGCGTCGGAAAGGGAATCAGCCAGGAAGGCGAGAAAGACGCCGATGACGAAAGCGACGACGAGTTGGATCGCCCAGAGAAGACGTGTCCGCGTGGTGTCGGGTACCGCGCTCTGCGGGTCGTCGATCACCTGGACGATGACCTGGCGGGCCGGGTCAGTGAAGCCGAAGTACTGTGTGCCGCGCTCGCGCAAAGCGGCGACCACAGCCTGGGCGATAGCGATGGCGCGCTGAGCATCGGGTGCGGAGACGGACAGGAGGAGGGCTCGATTCCGGCGCGTCACCGAGAGGCTGCCTTGGACTTCCCCCGGTGTGATGGGAGTACCCAAAGCGGCGGTGGCACGCTGGGCGACATCGCTCGCGAAGACGTTTCCGCGGACGACCTCGGTGAAATCATCGACCGTATACTCGTTCGTCAGATAGAGATAATACTCGTCGTAGCGGTACTGATCGGCAGGCCTCTCCTGCGGCAGGCGCGTGACGATGACGGCTGCGCTCGCCGTATAGCGTGGCTGATAGCGAATGGCTTGCACGATGATGGCTAGGAGCGCGACGGCTGGCACGAGGAGGACGAGCCAGCGCTGACGCCAGAGGATCGCCAGATAGGCCTTCAGTTCCACCGGGCGAGGGCCTCCTTCCGCTCGGCGGGGTGGAGCTGCCGAACCAGTCGCTCCTGGACGAAGGCAGTGAACTCGGCAGCGAAGCGCTCGGGGCGGAAGCGCTCGGCATGCGCGCGGATCGTCGAGGGATCGAAGGTGAGTTGGGCGAAGCGATGGAAGGCAGCGATGAGCGAATCGACCGTCTGTTCGGGGAAAAGGACACCGGTCACGCCATCGACGACTGTTTCCGCGGCACCGCCGCGGGCCAATGCGATGGCTGGGCGGCCGGCGGCTTGTACCTCGACCTGAGCGATGCCGAAGTCGTCCTCGGCGGGAAACACGGCCGCACGGCAGCGGGCGAGGAGAGCGAACTTCTCCTCGTCGGGGACAGTGCCGAGGAATTCGATCGTCGGGCCTGCCAGTCGTTCCAGCGCTGGGCGATCGCGCCCGTCCCCGATGATCTTGAGCGGGAGACGCAGCCGGTTACAGGCCTCGATGACGAGGTCGAGCCGTTTGTAGGGGACGAGGCGCGAGACGACGAGGAAATAGTCGCCGACCTCGTCGGGCGGGAGCGGCTGCACGCGGTCGATGGGGACGGGTGGGTAGATGACAGTCGCCTCGCGTCCCCAGAAGCGCCGGACGCGTTCGGCGACGGCACGCGAGTTGACGGCGATCGCGTCGAGCCGTTGGGCAGTGGCGCGATCCCAATGGCGCAACCAAGCCATGAGGGGCGGCAGGAGCCGGCGAAGCCAGTCGGGGAGCGCCTCGCGGGCAGCGTACTGTTCGAAGTTCCAGGCGAAGCGCATCGGGCTGTGGCAATAGCAGAGGTGGACGGTGCCGGGTCGAACGCGGACCCCCTTGGCGAAGGCGCTCGAGGAACTGATGACGAGGTCGTAGCTTTCCAGACGGAGTCCCGAAAAAGCGAACGGGTAGAGCAGCAGATAGAGTTGGTGGCGCCGGTGACTCGCGGGAAGCCGCTGGAGCCAGGTAGTACGGATGTTCCACGTCCGATAGGAAGCGGGCAGGCGGTCGGGCGCATAGAGGGATGTATAGATCGGTGCGTCGGGATAGAGGTCATGGAGCGCTTCCAGGACGCGCTCGGCTCCCCCGTACTGGTTCAAATAGTCGTGGACGATGGCGACGCGCACGATGCGCTCCCCTCGCTTCCCCGCCCATGATAGCGCAGCAGAGCAGTTGGCGAGGGGGTGAAAGGAGAGTCAAGCCGGAGTGGGCGAGCCAGCGATCCACTGTCCGGCGCGAATGACGGCAGTGCCGAGGCGCTTCCGCCAGAGCGTGTCAGCCGGTAGGAGGCTGCTCGCGCGCCGGTAAGCATCGGCTTCCGCTTCGAGCTCTCGCCGACGGTCTCTCGCGAGCTCTTCTTCGATCCACGGTATCATCGGAGACTCCTGACCGCTCGGTGGAAGCCGAGCGCAGAGCGGAACTGACTGCATTCTCCGAACGAGTGTACCACATCGAGCGATCGGTTCCTGATGCCTCGACGCCCGATCGTTGACCAGAGGGTGCGCAGGGCGATCCTCGGGCACTGCTTTGACGGGTAACTGGTTGCGTGAGAGCCCGAGCGCACCTCAGGGCGCGGGAGGGTGTGTGCGCTGCAGAGGGGACGCGAGGCGACCGGGTGAGCCTTCGCGCGGTGGGATCAGTACGCGCCGCGGCCGGTGAGGACGACGGGGACGGTTCGCAAGATGACCTTGAGGTCGAGCCAAGGTGACCAGTTTTCGACGTAGTAGAGGTCGAGCCGGACCATTTCGTCGAAGGTGAGGTCGCTGCGCCCATTTACTTGCCAGAGGCCGGTGAGGCCAGGGGTGACGAGAAGGCGCTGCAGGTGCCAGTCCTGGTACTCGGCGACCTCTTCCGGGACCGGGGGGCGTGGTCCGACGACGCTCATCTCTCCC
This sequence comes from Thermomicrobium sp., assembly GCF_053493975.1. Taxonomy (NCBI): domain Bacteria; kingdom Pseudomonadati; phylum Thermomicrobiota; class Thermomicrobia; order Thermomicrobiales; family Thermomicrobiaceae; genus Thermomicrobium; species Thermomicrobium sp. Next base: position 21,308 of record NZ_JBRBZA010000054.1, on the reverse strand, counting down.
TTGAGAACGTTGAAGAACTGCGGGAGTTCGTCGAGACTGGTGCGGCGCAGGAAACGTCCGACACGCGTGACCCGCGGATCTTGGCGGAGCTTGAACAGTAGCGCACTACGCCCGGTCGCGCGTCGGAGCGATTCTTGAAGCCGCTCGGCGCCGTCGTACATCGAGCGGAACTTGTAGAGCGTGAACGGCTTGCCGCCTTTCCCGATCCGGGTCTGACGGAAGAGGACCGGGCCGGGAGAATCGAGTTTGATCGCGAGGGCGATGAGCAGCATGAGCGGGGCTGCCAGGACGAGGACCGTGGAAGCGATGAGGATATCCATCGTGCGCTTGACCACCCAATTCCATCCCTGGAGCTGGCTCTCCTTGATGCCGATCAACGGGAGTCCTGCTACCTCGCTGATCTGGACGCGATCGAGTGCGAGTTCGAAGAGGTCCGGTACCAGGGAAAAGGCGACATCGAGTTCACGACACTGCTCGACGATCTCGAGGACACGATCGTGATGGGCGGGAGGCAGCGCGACGATCACCTCGTCGACATCGGTCCGGCGAATCAGGTCGACGACCTCGTCGAGGGTACCGAGGTACAGCGGCTGCACGACTCCCCGCTCGGTGCCGAGTGCCAGCGGCTCGAGCGGTGGCTCGAGATCGACGTAGCCGAGAACGCGATAGCCGAGACGCGGATGATTGTAGAGATACTGCATGATGCGGCGGGCTGCTGGGCCGCTACCGATGACGATCACCCGGTCGACGCCACGATCGTGTGCCCAGAGCCAGGCGCGGATCCAACGGCCGATCAGTCGTTGGGTCACGAGCAGGACGATGGCCAAGAGCCAGGCGTAGATGAAGATCAGCCGCGAAGGGGAAAAGCGCGACAAGAAACTGTACAGGATGACGATCGCCATGCCGGTCGTGACACTACTAGCGATGATCGAGGCCTCGTCGAGAAAGCTCGTCCAGCGTGGGAGGCGGTACAGTCCACGGAGCGCGAGGATCAGCAGCGTGATGGTGACGAAGAGCGCCGTGCGACCGACAAAGGCGCTGAATGGCTGGACGAACGGGGTGGGAACCTCGCCACCGAATTCCCAGTGGTACCGGATCAGATAAGCGAGCCAGAAAGCGGTGGCCAGTAATGTTCCATCGAGGAGCGCTCGGGCGAGGCGTGGTACCCAGATGCGCCGGAAGGAGCGCCGGCGCCGCGGAGCGATCACAGAGATGGTGCGTACCGCCAATCCCGACTCCCCTTTGCCGTGCGTTGCCGCCGCGTCGTCGCGCATCGTGCCCCCCAGGCAACGCGTCGTGCTGCCGGTAGTATAACGAAGGACGCACGGTGCGGACGGACACCGATAGTGTCGAGAACTCTCGCAGCGTGGTGGCTCGAGCGACACGGCGGGGAGCGCCGAAGGACTAGGCGAGGAGCGTTCCGCTGGACGCTCACCTAGGGCGGGAGGGGAGCAGAGCGGGAGGACTGCTCCAGCCGTGGCACGAATCGCGCGCGAGCGGGTTTCTCGGGTAGGCCAATCGCGGTGCTAGGATTGACGCGACCGAGCCAGGGCACGTGGCTGGACGAGGAGCGGAGGAGATGGAACGACTCTGGGCGCCGTGGCGACTGCGCTATGTGGAGGGAGAGATACGCCATCGGGGTTGCATCTTCTGCGAGAAGCCGGCGCTCGGTGACGATGTCGGAGAACTGATCCTGCTGCGCGGGCGGCGTGCGTACCTGATCATGAACCTCTTTCCCTACAACACGGGACACGCCATGGCGGTACCCTTTGACCATGTTGCCGACCTGGCCGAACTCGATCCGGCGACCATCGCTGAGCTTTTCGAATTGGTGGCGTGGCTCACGGCGGCGCAGCGCCGGGCCTTGCGGTGCGATGGCTTCAACATCGGCCTCAACCTCGGTGCGGTCGCGGGGGCGGGGATCAGCGATCACGTGCATGTGCACGTGGTGCCGCGTTGGCAGGGGGATGCCAACTTCATGCCCATTCTTTCGAACACGATGGTGATTCCTGAGCTCATTCCCGTGACCTACGCCAAGTTGCGGGCGGAGTTAGAGCTTTCGGCGTTCGGTCGTGCGGACGATCTAGTGGTTCCGCAAGCGGGCGCCGTGGTGTGGTTACCCGAGGAAAGGAAGCTCGCGATCCGGCGCGCTCGCGATGGCACGTTGGTACTCCCCAAAGGGCACGTCGAGCCGGGTGAGGCAGCCTACCGTGCTGCCTTGCGCGAGGTGGCCGAGGAGATGGGTTTGAGCGCCGAAGTGATCGGCTGGGGAGGTACGCTCGAGTTCGAGGCGGGCGGCAAACGCCGGCGTGTCGTTTATCTGCTCGTCCAGGCGAAGCCTGGGCCAGCATTCGAGCAACATCTGGGTCGGGATACCGTGCTCATGGAGGTGGAGGAGGCACTGGCAGCGCTCAGCCACGAGGAAGCACGCGAGCTCGTCGCGACGACGATGCGCCGCATCGGGGTTCCGGTCGGAACGAGCCGATGATGCCGTTCGGCATGCGTCGCCTCGTCCTGGTGGCGATCGTGATGGTGACCGCGGTGCCGTTCGGCTCGGCAGCGGCTCCGCCGAGTGCATGCTTGGCGGTGGGTGATTCGCTCGCCGCCGGCGTGGGAAGCACGTTGCCGCGAGAACGGAGTGCGGCGGCGCTGCTCTGCGAGTGGGCGAGCGCGTACTGGGGGGAGAAGGGCGAGCTCTTGAGCCTGGCGGTGCCGGGCGAAAGCACCGAATCGTTTCTGCGCGGCGGGCAAGTGGAGCGACTGCGCCAAACGATGGCTCGCCTGCGAGGAGAGGGGCGAGCGATTCGCTTCGTGCTGATCAGTCTGGGTGGGAACGATCTTCTCCAACTCCGAGCCGCTGATGAGATCGAACGGGAGGAACAACTTGCGGCCTTCGAGGCGAACTATGCCGAGGCGATGCGGGCGGTCCGCAGCGCGGTCGGAGATGTTCCGCTCTTGGCTCTCACGCTCTACGACCCGACCGAAGGGGATTCCAGCGCACCACGGAGCGACAGCTGGTGGATCGCGCAGTTCGATCGGGCGATCCGTGCTGGTGCGGAGCCAGTCGGGGCGCTGGTGGTCGATTTGGACAGGGAGTTCCGGGGCCGGACGAACGAGTGGACCTGGTGGCCGGTCGATATCCATCCGACCAACGAGGGATATGCGGCGATCGCCCGGGCAGCGTGGCGAGCGCTCGCCTGGGATCGCCAGGCGCCACAGGTGGTGATCGAGCGGCCGGAGGCGGGAAGCCGTGTGGAGAGGCGCTTCGTGACCGTGCGGGCACGAATCCGCGATCTCGGCGGGATCGAGCGCGTCGGGTTGTGGGTGGACGGCCGAGAGATCGGTACCCTCGATCCATTGCCGGGAACCGACGAATGGATCACACTGTGGGAAACGCCGTGGCCGAGACCAGGGCCACCGCTCCGACTGGAAATCCGAGCCGTCGATCGAGCAGGCAACGAGGGCCAGGCGGCAGTGGAACTCGTGCGACCATGAGCGGGGCGACGACGAAACGAGCGGGAAACGACTCGCTCGGTCCCGACCTGGAAGGGCGATTGGGAGCGTTCACGCTTTCCGATCTTCTCCAGATGATCGGGTATACGCACAAGACAGGAACGCTGACACTCATCCAGGGTTGGAACACGCGCACGATCACCTTCGAGCGGGGACGCATCACCTATGTGGCGGCGGGGTCGCGCTTGCCCACGTTGATCGAGCTCCTCGTCCGGGCGGGGCGACTGAGTGGTCGGGAACTGGAGCAGTTGCAGATAGAGTATTCGGACGAGGAGAGTTGCCTCACACACCTGCTCGAGCGCGGGCGGATCGTCCCGGAGGATATCGAACGATGTCGCGAGCAGCAGCTCGAAGTTGCGGTCTATACCCTGTTTTTGTGGCGGAACTGTCGGTTCACTTTCCGCGCCGGAGAATGCCTCTACGAGGACGGCATTCCCGTGAGCGTGGACAGCTTGCAACTGGTCCTGGAGGGAACGCGTCGAGTCGACGAGTGGATCCAGTTCAGCCCGGTCATCCCCTCGGTCTCGGTGATTTTTCGGCGTCGCAAGGTGGAGCGGCCGATACCGCCGGAACTCGACACGATTTACCAGCAGGTGGATGGGCAACGGGACGTGGCGACGATCGCCCGCGAGGTGGGTTGGACGCAGTTCGAGACAGCACGGGCGCTTTACCGTTTGTACTGCCTAGGTCTGGTCGAGGCGGTGCCGCCGAACCGGGTGAAGATCATCGAACTGTTCACGCTGGCTGTGGAATCGATCTATCTGAAGCTCGTCCTTTTCGATTATCCGCGCGTGGCGCTCGAGTTCGAGCAGCAACTCAACCGCTTCGCTCAGCAGCATGGGCTGCGGGTACGGATGGCCAGTGGACGCGTGATCAAGACCGACCGCGAGACTCCGCTGAGTTCCACTGAACTGATCGATCTCTACAAGCTGTTCATCGCGATCCAGAACAACAAGTTCCATAAGTTGTTCGACCCGGTCGTTGCGAATGGGCTCATGGAGGGACTTTACCGCCACGCCGATCCTGAGTTGCAGCAGATGTTGCGCATGTACGAGTTCTACGAGATCGAGGGGCTGTTTCCGCGACGAACGACGAAAGCCTCCTCGTCCTCATTGGGGTGAGGCAGCAGGGCCAGCCGGGACCGCGGTGTGCGGTCGATCGCCGCTCACTGGTCGAGTGGCCTCGCGGGATTCAGGTCGCGCGGCCGGGATAACGGGCCAATGCTTCGCCGAGCAGTTCGGCGGCGCGCTCGAGTACGGGCTCTGGCTGAACGAGTGCGAGGCGAACAGCGTTCCGACCTGCTCCCGGTGTCGCGAAGAAACCGCTGAGTGGTGCGAGCATGACCGTCTCGCTACGATGCGTGAAATCGGTCAGGAGCCAGGCGGCAAAGCGCGCTGCATCGTCGACTGGAAGTTCGGCGACGAGATACAGTGCGCCGTCTGGTGGCACGACGTGGACACCAGGGAGCCGAGCCAGCGCGGCCAGCGCTGCATCGCGGCGGCGTCGGTAGGTGGTGACGACCTCGGCAACGTAGGTGGCCGGGGCCTCGAGGGCAGCCGCAGCGGCGAGTTGAGCAGGGAGAGGGAGAGACAAACGGAGTTCGGCGAGCGAGACCGCGGCCGCGATGACATCCGGATTCCGACTGATGAGCGCGCCGATGCGCAGACCACAGGCGTTGAAGCGCTTGGAAACACTGTCGATGACGATGACGTGCTGCTCCAGTCCTGGTATTTCCAAGGCGCTCGGAGCGCGTGAGCCGCGGAAGACCAGCTCGCGATACGTCTCGTCGCTGAAGAAAAACAGCCCATGCTCGCGAGCCAATTCAGCGATGGCCGTGAACTGGTCTCGCTCGTACACTGTACCGGTCGGGTTGGCAGGGCTACAAAGCAGGATTCCTCGGGTGCGTGGTCCCAGTCGTTCCCGGATCGCCTGCGGAGTGACCGGCTCGTATCGCTCGGGGGACGGGATCGGTACCAGTTCGACACCAGCAGCAGCGAGGATCCCGTAGTAGGGCGCGTAGAACGGTTCCGGCACCAGGATACGGTCACCGGGGTCGGTGGTGGCCAGAACCGCGAGCGACAATGCCTCGCTCGCACCACCAGTAGCGACTACCTGCTCGGGTGAGATAGCGAGGCCGATGCGCTCGTAGTACCGCGCCCAGGCGTCCAACAGTTGGGGAATACCACGCGACGCCGTGTAGACCAGCGGTTGCGTCGCAGCCGCAGCCAGCGCCGCAGCGACTCCCGGTGGAGGAGGTAGATCGGGCTGACCGATATTGAGGTGGATGACATGGATTCCGCGCGCTTTGGCGGCTTCGGCGAGCGGAGCCAGACCGCGGATCGGCGACGGCGGAATCGAGCGAACACGCGACGAAATCTCCGGTGCGACGGTACCTCGGGTCATCGTGCCTCCCCCCCACCAAACGACGCGAACGGCCTCTGAGTGTAGCACTGCACTCGGTCGAGTGGCAGGCCGAGGGAGTGCGCTGCTGCTGTTCCTCGATGCCCGCTCTGGCTGGGATCGCTCTGGGCGATCGACGCAGCGCTACCGGATCCGCGAGGCAGGGACCGGCGAGCAGGTGGACGCCATGCTACGCTTACCGCAGGGTCGCGGAGGTCAGCATGGCAGTCGACCAGACGAGAGTGAACGCGCCGAGTGGGCGACCCGACTTCCGTCAGCCTGGCGCGATTCTGCTGCTTTCCTGTTACGAACTCGGTCACCAGCCCCTGAGCCTCGCGCTCCCGCTGGCTGCGCTGCGTGCAGCGGGATATCAGCCTGTCGCCGTGGATACCGCGGTCCAGCAGCTGGACGACGAGACGATCGCGCGAGCGCGTGCGATCGCGATCTCTGTGCCGATGCATACGGCCTTGCGCTTGGGGGTCGCCCTCGGCCAGCGAATCCGCGCGATCGCTCCGACGGTGCATCTCTGCTATTACGGTCTCTATGCCTGGCTCAATCGCGATTATCTCTTGCGACACATCGCTGATAGCGTGATCGGTGGTGAGATCGAGCTGCCGCTCCTCGGACTGGTCCAAGCCCTAGAACGCGGGAGAAGCATCGACGTGCCGGGTGTGGTCACGCGCGAGCGACCGGCGGGGCCGGCTCTGGTACGGTTCGAGTACCCGGTGCCCGCCCGCGATGCACTGCCAGGGCTGCGGCACTACGCGCATCTCGTGGCCGGAGAACGGGTGGTGCCCGCCGGATACACCGAGACGACACGCGGCTGTCACCATACGTGCGCGCACTGTCCGGTGGTCCCGATCTATCGGGGCCGCTTCTTCGCGATTCCCCGACAGGTGGTGCTGGCGGACATCCGTCAGCAGGTCGCGAACGGCGCACGGCACATCACGTTCGGGGATCCGGACTTCCTCAATGGGCCGACGCACAGTTTGCGCATTTGTCGAGCACTGCACGAGGAGTTCCCCGATGTCACGTTCGACTTCACCACGCGGATCGAGCACATCGTCCGGCATCGAGACCTGATGGCCGAGTTCAGGCGACTCGGTTGTCTCTTCGTCGTGTCGGCGGTGGAGCTTTTGAGCGAGCCCGCCTTGCGGGCGATCAGGAAGGGGCACACGCGAGCGGACGTGATCGAGGCCTTGCGGATCTGCGATGCAGCCGGTATTGCGCTCCGTCCGTCGCTGCTTCCGTTCACCCCGTGGACGACTCTCGACGACTACCTCGACCTCCTTCAGTTCATCGAGGACGAAGAGTTGATCGAGCATGTCGATCCGGTCCATCTCTCGATCCGGCTCTTGATTCCTCCCGGCTCGACCTTGCTCGAGCAGCCTGACGTGCTCCCGTATCTGGGCCCGCTGGACGAAGCGAACTTCACCTATACTTGGCGTCATCCGGACCAGCGGATGGATGCGCTCCAGCGACGCGTCGCTGCAGTCGTGGAACAGGCGACGCGGGAAGGCTGGGATCCGTACGAGACCTTCGCGGTCGTTCGGGCCGCAGCCTATGAGGCCGCCGGTCGGAAAGCCCCGAGTACGCCGCCGAAGCGGCGGACCAAGCGATCGGAGCCACCGAGGCTCACCGAGTCGTGGTTCTGTTGAGCGGAGCCGCTCGAGGACCCGTCGGGTCCTGTCGCGAGCCAGGAGAGAACGGTAGGCCGGTTCCAGTTAGGTCGGTGATCGCGCACATGGAAGGCATCGACGGCGTCGCCGAGCTGCCTCGGAGCGTTTTGCCGGGGCATGTGTCGCGGTGCCGCGCGACTGGGGATCGGGTGCCGCGAACTCTCGCCATGACCTGCCCACCGTGCTGGATGTCAGCGCAGTTGGGAGCTCGCCGGCGATTGCACCCTTTCCCGACGGGCGAGTGGGAGGAGCAGCAACCACGCCACCAGCGTCGTGGCCGCGAGGGCGAGGAACAGCGGAGTACCGATCAGGAGGCCAGGAACGAGGCCACCGAGGATGCCCCCGACCGAACCGACACCGTTGACGATACCAACGGTCACAGCTGCATCGCGGCCGCCAACTTCGGCCGCGGCGACCCCGACGACGAGCGACTCGGCAGCGTAGAGGGTGGCGCCGAGTGCGAGCAGGTCGATCGCGACGAGCCACCAGTGGCCGGTGCTGGCGGCGAGCGGGAAAAGGCTGAGGGTGACAGCGCATCCGAACAGCGCGAGGGACGCCGGGAGCAGACGGCGGGCCGCAAAGAAGCGGTCGGACAGCGTCCCGGCAACGACCGGTCCGATCAGCCCGGCGAGGCCCAGGAGTCCAGCGAGAGCGGTGGCGGCAGTGGGCGTGAGCTGGGGAAGGGCATCGCGCACAAGGACCGGTGTCCAAAAGACGGTGGCGTAAATGACTGGCTTGAGAAGAAAATCCGCGAGACTGAGTATCCACACGGTCGAATGCCGAACGACTCGGCGGCGCGGACTCGCAGTCGCCGAGTCGTGCCGGTGATCCGGCGGGGTTGGACGCAGTTGCCGAGCCGCGAGCCACCATCCGTAGAGAGCGGCGACAGCGACGGCGAGCAGGGCGCTCGCGGCTGGTGCGGCTCGCCAGTGACCGATGAGCGAATAGGCGATCCAGCCCAAGCAGACTGGTGCGGCGAGCGCTCCGAAAGCGTAGCTGGTGCTGAGGAGGCCGAAGACCGTGCCCCGGCGCTCGACCGGGGTCGAGCGGGCGACGTCGCTGCACACCGCCACCCAGCCGGTCGATTGCGCCGCTCCTTGCAGCACGATGACAGCGAGGAGAAACCATGGCTCGGGCGCGAGCGCGAGTGCACTGGCGGCCAATCCGGCACTGAACAGGCCGAGCACGACGAGGCGACGCGGACCGATCCGCTCGGCGAGCGTTCCGGAGACGAACTGGCCGGCTGCGTAGACCGTCAGGAACGAGGCATCGGCCATACCGAGGAAGCTCCGGGTGAGCGAGAGCGAAGGATCGGCGAGGAGGCCGAGCTTGCTCGCAGCGAAGGCGAGACGGGGAAAGTAGAACGTCGCGTAGGCCAGCCAGTTGGCGACGAGGACATGTCCTGGCGAGACGGCACGCGTCGGAAGCTCGCGCATCGGAGTAGACTGCTCGGGCCTGGAAGGCTGCATCACGACCCTGCACTCCTGTTGGACGCTACTCGATCGAGGATGTTCGGGCAAGCGTGCTCTCCGGTGTGTCAGGAGGATGGGCAGGGAATCGTACCGAGCCGCGATGTCATTCGACCGGGCGGAACGGTACTGCGAGGTCGCTCGCATCTGGCGCGCAACGATTCGACACCGCGAGGTCGAACCAGCGAGCGAAGGCGTGACGGCGAAGGGGGGTACCACATCGGACAGCGGAGTAGACTAGTTCTCGCGAGTCGCCAACGAGAGGTCGAGGGAAATGGCGAAAGAACGGGAAGAACGCGACGAGTGGGAAGAGCGGATACCGGAACGCTCGCTCGTCGTGCGCGAACCCTGGGCATCCTACATCGTGCAGGGGCGGAAGACGTGGGAGATCCGGCGCTACCCGACGCGGGTGCGTGGGCGCATCGGGATCGTGAGCCCGCGCGGGTTGATCGGTGCAGTGCGCTTGACGCGGGTGCTGGGACCGTTCACGGTCGAGGAACTCCTGGAGGAAATCGAGCGACATCTGGCGCCGGAAGCGTTCCTGCGGGAATATGCCCAGGAACGCCCACTCTGGGCCTGGGAACTGGAAGAAGCAGAAGAGTTCGCCGAGCCGTACGAGGTGGAGCGGGCGGGCGGTCCGCGGATCTGGGTGGTCCGGCGGCAAGTGCGTCGTCGAGATCACTGAGGAGACGAGCCCTGGATCACGCCGCCATACCCGACGATCAGGAGGCGGTCGGGTTGAAGGGCGCTGACGACTTCCGGCCGGTGGGTGGCGATGACCGCGGTGATCGCGAGGCGGCGGAGAAGTGTTCCGACCTTGCGCGCGACGCGTCCGGCGAGCGCTGGATCGAGGTGAGCGGCGAACTCGTCGAGCAACACCAGATTGGGACTCTCGGCGAGCAAGAGAGCGAGTCGAGCCCGCTCTCGTTGACCGGTCGAGAGTTCGTTGGGACGTGCGCGCCAGAGCACGGCGTCGCTGAGACCGACCGCATTGAGGAGTTCCATGGCGGCGACTGCATCGCCGGTTGCGGCGACGATCCGCTGCAACAGTGGTTCGCGTCCCCATGTCGGCTCGACTTCGCCGGGCAGAAGTGCGGCAGCGTTCGTGTTGGCGGGGAGTTCGATGCGTCCGCCGTCCGGGGTCAAGCGCGGACTGCGTTTCCCGCTGGCGGCGCCCCACAGCAGACGGAGCAGTGTGGTCTTGCCAGCGCCGGAGGCGCCTATCAAGACGATCAATTCACCAGGCTCGATGGTCAAGTCGAGCCGGCGCAGGACGACGGTCTCGATGACGCGACGCTCGACACCGAAAGCACGGAGAACGTTCTGGAGTTCCGGTGCGAGGTGCCGGAGATCGAGCGTCCGCCGATACACCTTGCGCACGCGATGGAACCGGATCGGGGCAGCGAGTGGTTCGGCAGTGCGGAGTGCTGGTCGATAGAGTTGCCCACGGTGTTGGCGAGCGACTGGATCGCTGGCGATGAACTGTTCGATCCGTGTCTGTGCATCGGGGGTGAGTCCGAAAAAGAGAACGGGGCGACCCGACGCAGTGTCCCAGAGATATCGAAAACCGGCTCGCTCGAAGAAGGGATTGTAGCGGGCCATCATGGCCACTGTCTCGACGAGCACCTTGGGGCGGCGCATCTCCGGGATGCGCCGTTCGCTGATCCAACGGAGCGCTGTCGACACGAGAGTATGCCCGAGCCCTTCACCGCGATAATCTGGATGGATCACCACACGGGCGATCCGTGCCGCTTGGGTATCGCATTCCGCGAGTGCCTGCTCTTCGGCGAGTGCCCAAAGTTCATCAGGATCTCGGTAGGGCTCGTGCTCCCGCAGAAGGCGAACGTGTCGTTCTGGCCAGTAAGTCGGCTCCAACCAATCGGCCGGGAAGACGAGGCGTCGGATATGCCGGACGAGCGTTCCGTCGGGCAGGCGCCGGTGCATGATCGGTAACGGTGGATCGATGCGTACGTAGCCGACGACTGCTGGCTCATAGGGTTGGCGATCGAGGAGTTCGGCGACGAGAAAACGGCTTGCCCGTGTGGAACCGAGGATTTCGCTGAAGCGCATCGGTCGGTGACAGGCGGGGCAGAGCGGGCGGGTATTGGCATCGAGTGTCGTCCCGTCTTCCGGACAGGTCCAGCGGGCGACTTTCTCATGCTCGCTCGCATAGTGCGATTGCTCCAGTTCCACGATAGCGAGAAAATCGGATTCCCGTGCTGCCTCGCGCAAGAGGAGACGGTAGGTGGCGAGCGGTGCACCAGTGAGCGGCGAGCGACGCTCGTATCTCGTCTCCTCTTGCCAGAGTGGCCAGACCGGAAGGAGGCCATGCTCGACTGGACGCCAGAGTTGGAAGTCCTGGAAGTCGGGAGGATCGGCGGCGTCGCTGGTGAGGGTGAGGAGCACGCGCTCGTCAGGCTGGAACCATTGGGCGACGCTGCCCGTCATGGGGAGGACGAGGTCGTGAGTGCCGTCGCTGACCGCGAGGCGTCCGAACCAGCGATAGCGCCAGCGTTCGACGATCGGTGCGACGACGCCAACCTCAGTAGGGATCAAGAGCGAGCCTCCGCGTTCTCTCGGGTCGACTCCTCGCCTGGCTAGTATGCGGCACACCTGAGGCGTTGTCGTGCGGGAGCGCAAACCTGTGCTGGTGACCCGGGTGGCTCGGGCGCTCGCATTGGGAGACAGCCAGACGATCGGTCGATCGCTCCTACTGCAGAACCGGCTGCAGTAGCTTGCCTGGCTGACCGTTCACCGAAAACGGTCTCGTGGCGTGTGGACCGGGTCTTGCAGCCTGCTGTCGAGTACGCCGGCGGCGCGATCAGGGCCGAGCTAGGATCACGTCGAGGACGGCGGACTGACCCTCGCGGACCCGAGCGGCAGCCCGGCGCAGGGCGGGCAGGATTTGGTCAGGTTCCTCGACGCGTTCGCCGTAGGCATCGACGGCGCGAGCCAGGAGGTCGAAGCGTGGGGTCGGGATGAGGTCGATGCCGACGAACTGGCCTGTCCGGACGGAGTAGCCCTCCGGATAGGCAGCAGTGAGCGGAAGCTTGGTCGCGTTGTAGCAGGCGTTGTTCAGGACGACGAGCAGGACGGGTGCCTGCGCCCGTTGGGCGATCCACAGGCTAGCTTCGGGAACGCCGAAGAGGAAGGAGCCGTCCCCGATGAGGCCGACGACCAATCGCTCGGGAGCAGCGAGCTTGGCGCCGATGGCTGCGCCGATTCCCCAGCCGAGGCCGGATCCGCCACTCTGGAACCAACTGCCGAACGAGGTCGTCCGAATCTGACAGAACAGCGGAACTTGACTGGTGATCGCCTCATCGATGAAGAGCGTGTCCGGATTTTCTCGCCGGAACTCTTCCAAGCAGTAGCCGAGCCACTGGAGTGCGATCGGGCGAGTGGAGGCGTGCGTGACAGCCTGCTGGCGCCACGCCGTGCGGCGTGCCTCGGCGAGTGCCGCCAGCCGGTCGCGGCGTTCTGCGATGCGACGGCGATCGGACTCGGTGAGCAGATCGCGGGCAGCTGCGGCGAGCAGCGGGAGCGCTGCTCCGGTATCGGCCCGGATGGGGAGATCGACGGGGAAGCTCCACAGCGGGATACGCTCCTTCACCGGATCGAGGTCGATCTGGATGATGGTCGCCTGCTCGGAGAGCGATGTGCGTGTGGGAATGTATGGAACGTCATGATCCAGAACGAGAACGACATCGGCCTCGCTCAAGCCGTGCTCGAGCCCGTAGTTGTAACCGAGATGCAGGGGATGGTCGGCAGGGAAGTTGGCGCGCGTCCGCCATTCCACCACCGGCAGTGCCAGGAGTTCCGCCAGCTCGATCAGCCCGTCCCAGCCGGCACGGGTCCGTCCGCTGGCGGCGACGAGTACCAGCGGGCGCTCCGCCCGGACGAGCAGTTCGGCTGCCCGGCGCAACAGATCAGGGTCGCCGGCACCGAGCCGTGCCGGTGGGAAACGGCGTGGATCAGGGATCAGCACGTGGTCGACGCGTTCCATGAGCACTTCGCGGGGTAGCGTCAGGTAGACGGGTCCTGGTGGGTCACTCTCGGCGATCTGATAGGCTCGAGCGATGACTTCCCCGATCTGGTCGGGTCGCCGGAGTTCATAGTCCCACTTGACGTAGTTGCGAACGATGCTGTGTTGGTCGAGCTGTTCTTGCAGCCAGTGGACGTAGGTGTCGCGGGTTCCGCGCACAGCGGGGTCGGTGGTGTACGGAGCACGCCCAGCGCTCAGGAAGACAGCTGCTCGGCCACGTTGGGCATTGTGCACCATGGCACCGAGATTCTGGGTGCCGACATCGACATGGACGAGGACCGCCTGCGGACGACCGGACACCGCGTCGTACCCATGAGCGGCAGCGAGGGCTGGGAGTTCGAACGGGCAGAGAACGATCTCGACGGTCGGCTGCCCGAGGGCTCGGCGCTTGGCGACTGCTTCTTGGATGGGAAAGGTGTCCGTACCGGGATTCAAGAAGAGGTACGAGACACCATGCGCGAGGAGCGCTTCGACATAAGCTTCGGCGATCTCGACTTCCCGCAGCTCGCGAGGCCCGGCGGAGGGGGTGACTCGGACTTCTTCTGCCATGCGCTTCCTCCCGAATGGTTTCGCTCTCGTTGCGAGGCGATTGTACGTTGCCGAGTCGCCGTCTCGGGATCGGCGTTCCGTATGCAGGAACGATCCGGTCGTCTGTCTTTTTCAGCCGGACTCGCAGCCGATGCCGTCGCCGTCGGCGTCCAGTCGATGAGGGTCAGGTGGAAGGACGCGGAAGCGACGCTGCGGGATGTCCCGGCAATCGAGGTCGGGTGGCGGTGGGGGAAGACAGAGATCGGGATAGCTGGGGTCACAGCCGGAGCGCGAGCTCGGGGCTGGCAGCGAAGTGGGGGCCTGGCTCGGCGCCGTGCAGGCCTCCCAGAGACCACGTCGCTCGCGCTGGGCCTGACGCTGGGCCGCCTCGAGACGGTCGGCATAGCGGACATCAGGGGCATACCGGCGGGCAACGGCTGCACCGCGCCGGACGAGTTCCTCGTTCACGAGCAGCCAGCGTCCGCCCTGCTCGACCCAAACGTAGCGAAGGAGTCGTCCGTAGCGGTCGGTCTCGCTCACGTCGCGCTCGAGGATGACGATGGTTCCAGGTGAGGTGAGCAGCCGAAGCATGGCAGTCGCTTCCTCGAAGTAGCATTCGGCTGGCTGTCCAGCTGCATTGCCACGTTCTGGGGCATCGATCCCGATGAGCCGGACGACCGCTTCACCGCGTGCGGTCCGCACGGTGAGGGTGTCACCGTCGATCACGGTGACGACCTGCGCGGTCTCGCCGGCGATCGCTGGCGTGACCGTCGCGGGGACTCGAGCAGCTCGGGCGGGGGTCGCAGTGGCCGTCGCCGCAAGGCGAGGCGGAGCAACTGGCGTGAGCACGCCGGTCGGTTGGTCGTGAGGTGCGATCGGAGGAGTCGAGGGCTCGGCGCGACAGGCGACGAGCAGGAGAGTCAACAGGACGATCCAGCGAGGCATCGTCATTCCCAACGGACGATCAACTGGTCGAGCGGGCGGCGGGGACGCCGCTGCGGGTCGGCTGCCGCATACCCGAGTGTGACGAGCGCCTGCGGCTCGAGCACCGGCGGAAGGTCGAGGATCTCCCGGACGACGGCGGGACAGAAGAGCGGTGCGCACATCCAGCCGGTATCGAGGCCGAGTCGGTAGGCCATGAGGAGAAGATTCTGGATTGCGGCCCCGAGGCTCTGGATCGCCATGATCCGCTCGGCTGCTTGGCGCTCCGGATCCGGATACCGGTCGAGGTCGCTGGGATCGAGACAGACCAGGATGAGGACTGGTGCCTCGCAGAGTCGCCGCTGGGAGCCGGCGAGCCGGCGGACGATCGTTTCCTCGTCCTGGCCGTCCATCGCCAAGTGGTGTCGCCAGGCAGTCGCCATAGCGTCGGCGAGCTGGCGTTTGCGTTCGGGCTGGGTAAGTACCACGAAGCGCCACGGTTGCGTGCCGTGGGGCGAGGGGGCCCAGGTAGCAGCTTCCAAGACAGCGGTGACGAGTTCCGGCGCGACGGGATCGGTCCGCAGGCGGCGGACCGAGCGGCGACCGCGAATGAGCTCAGGAAGATCGAGTGGCCGCGAGCCAGGAACCCGAGTGGGGTCAGGCAGCGGGACGAGGGGTGGCGGGACAGCGTGGTGACTCATGGCTCCTCAGGACACGGGAGAGGCTGGGCGCGGCTTTGTGACGGGGAAGGGAGCGGGAAGCCAGGAAAGTGCCGTGATCGCTCCCCAGAGGAGGACGAAGCCGATGAACTGGACGAGATCGATCGTCGCACCCAAGGTGAGCCAGTTGACGACGATCGCCAAGGCTGGGAAGGCCAGTTCCGCGAGCGTCGCGTAGGAGGCACGGGTCTGACGGAGTCCCGCGTAGTAGATCAACATCGCGAGGAGGCCGGGAACGAGCGCCATGAGGAAGAGGCGCGGTGCGTAGAGGGCAAGCCCGACGGTCAACGTGCGGGAAAAGGTGCCCTCGAGGGCGGCGAGCCCAGCGAGAAACGGGAGCGCGAGAAGGAAGCGAGCTGCTGCCAGTGTGGGGAAGTCGAGCGTGCCGAGCACATAGCGCCCCAGAACGGTACCGCTTCCCCAGAGTGCGGCCGCGCCGAGGGCCAGGACGGCAGCGAGGACGCGTTCTCGGGGAAGGAGCCAGAGTGGTTCCAGCGCGGAGCGACCGAAGGACACGAGATAGGCTCCGATCAGTGCCGTGACGAAGCAGGGCCAGTAGAGGCGCGGGAGACGTTCGCGGAGCAGGAGCGCTGCCAGGAGGACGGCGATGAGCGGTTGAACCTTCTGCAACAGGATGACGGTCGTGGGGTTCCCCACGCGGAAGGCGGCAGTGAAGAGCACGGTCGCCAGTCCAGAGGCTCCCCAGGCGATGGCGAGGACGGCGAGCCAACCACGGGGCGTGAGCTGGGCGAGCGCGCGGCGCTGCCAGACGAGAACCGGGAGGGCGTACAGGGCGAGGAAGAGATGCTCGGCGAGCACGATCGAGGTGGCAGGCAAGAGATCGCTCAATGGCTTGCGCAGCGGTGCATCGACTGCCCAGAGCGAGGCGCCGAGCGCCACGACGAAAATACCCCATCGCGTGACATTCTGCTCTCGGGTAGTCACCGTTCCCCCTCTCGGATACGGTGGACGAGCGCGAGATCCTCGGGCGTGTCGAGATCCAGGACGAGCGCCCTGCTCCACAGCTCACGAATCGTACATCGTGCGCTGGCAGCCGCGCGACGATGTCGCCAGCGACTGAACGGGCCGAAGGCTGGCGCGATGACGTCGGGTGGCGCGAGCGCCAGAAGATTGGTGCCGGTGCCGTGGCGATCGGGAGCGAGCACGACACCTGGTGACTCGAGCAGGGTGAGCGCGTGCCGGATAGCGTGAGGATCGAGCAACGGCAGATCGCCCAGGACGATCAGGAGAGCGGGTAGATGCAGCCGACAGGCTTCGGCTTGAGCGAGGCGCACGGCCTCGTTCAGGCCACGAGCGGCGTCGCGCAGGGTGCGGACTCCCCACCGAGAGGCGAGGTGAGCCAGCGATGGATCGGGCGTCAGGAGACCGATCGCTGAGACGGTGGAAACGGAACGGAGAACCCGGATGGTCCGTTCGGCCAATTCGCGGACGAGCGCTTGGCGCGCCGCTGGTGCCAGTGCGGGAGCGAGACGCGATTTGGCCTGTTCCAGGCGCTGGACAGGAACGACGGCGAGGACCTGCATCAATGGCGGCCCTTTCGCAGCTGACGAGCAAAGGCGAGCGTTTCGCGGGCGAGCCGTGCTCGGTCGGCCTCATCGTACATGACGGCATCGGTAACGAGTGGGCGGATGCCGAGTCGCTCGATAGCTGGAGCTGAGGCGGCATCGGCGGCATCGATGACCAGACCGTCGAGGAAATCCTGGTAGAGACGTGCGACACCGACCGGCGAGACCTCGAGACCCAGCGAGGCGAGCATCCGATCAGCCGGTCCTTTGAGCGCTCGTCCGGCGATGATGGGGCTGACGGCAACGATCGGAGCAGGGTGATCGACGAGCCGAGCCCGGAGACCGGGCAAGGCGAGGATCGGGCCGATGCTGACGATCGGATTGGAGGGAGCCAGGACGATCGCGGAGGAATCGGCCAGTGCTCGTTCGACCTCCGGGGTCGGGCGTGCCTGCTCGATGCCAGCGAAGCGGACAGCGAGAACCGTGTCTCGCTGGCGACGTCGGACGAAATAGTCCTGAAACGGGAGAGGACCGTCGGGAGTCTCGACGATCGTCCGGACAGGCTGATCAGACATCGGCAGAATGCGAGCAGTGACACCGAGCGCAGCGGCGAGTTCGGCAGCGACCTCCGTCAGTCGGGCACCCTGTCGCAGCCGTTCGGTCCGCAGGATGTGCGTCGCGAGGTCACGGTCCCCGAGCCAGAACCAGGTCGGTCGGCCGTATCGCCCGAGCATGGCCAGCGTGTTCGCCGTGTCGCCGAGTATCCCCCAACCGGTCACTGGGTTGGCGATGCCGGCGAGCGTGTAGAGAACAGTGTCGAGGTCGGGGCAGATGGTCAAACCGTAGAGCTCGAAATCGTCAGCGGTGTTGACGATGACGGTCAGGCGGCTGCCGAGATCGAGTTGGGCGAAACCGTGCGCGAGCTTGGCGCCACCGACGCCACCGGCGAGGACGACGACGGAAGCGGCAGGATTGCTGGGACCGGTTTCCACGTGGACGCTCCTCTCC
Source organism: Thermomicrobium sp. (assembly GCF_053493975.1). Taxonomy (NCBI): domain Bacteria; kingdom Pseudomonadati; phylum Thermomicrobiota; class Thermomicrobia; order Thermomicrobiales; family Thermomicrobiaceae; genus Thermomicrobium; species Thermomicrobium sp. The sequence goes on along the minus strand of NZ_JBRBZA010000054.1, from coordinate 3,503 downwards.
CGCTCGTGGTTGCCCGCTCGCCCCGGGTGTCGCGGGCGCAGGCTCGCCCTGCGATGCTACCGGCTGGGTGGGCGCAGAGGCAACGCTCCCTCCTCAGGTGGCGCTCTTCCCTGATGGTGCTGAGTGGGGCTCGCACCGGTGCGCCACGGCGGACGCCGCGGCCCATCGACTCGAGGACGGTGCAGAAGCCCGAATAGGGTGGTGCTCGTGGGCGCGAGACCAGGACACGATGACGCTGAGCGCAGGTCACTATAAGGACGTTTCGGATCCAGCAGGCAGGATACTGCGCCCGGCTCGGCGAGCCGGTGGCCGGTGAGTAGATGAGGACTGTCAGCCGGATCGGGAAGCAGTTCGCGCTCTCTGGAGAGAGCGAAGTGGTCGGCCGAGTGGGGCAGCCGTGACGCTCGCGGAGCCCGACTCAGGGAAGGGAGGACCGGACAGCCTCGAGGAGTGCTGCGGCCTGCTCGAGAGCCTGCTCAGCCTCCTCGCGCGTATAGGCTTCAGCTGGCACGAGTTCGCCGAGCGCGTCGGGGTAGCGCGTGGGAAGATAGAGTTTGTCCAAGGCCAGCGCGGTCGCACGCCAGGGATCGAGCGCTGCTCGCTGTTCGACGGGGAGTTCGATGATGAGTCGGTAGACCGAGTGACCCCACGGATCGAGATCGAGGGCATACCAGAGGCCCTTCAGCGCCTTCTCGGCTGCTTGCTGCGCGAAGAAGCAGGCTTGGGCGTACTTGGCCGCTGCGAGCAAGGCGCGGGCAGCCTCGAGGTCGTCCTCAGCTTGGCGCAGCCATCGGTGTGCCTCGCGCTGGCGTTTCTCGACGCTCATAGAGGAGACGAGCCTCTCGTAGGATCCCGCGCAGGAAAGGGAGTTCGGAACGCTCGGCGAACTCGGTTGGAGTATAGACGAGTACATCGACCGGTCGGGGAGCATCCGCGAGGAGTTCCAAAACGAGGCCGATCCGATCGAGGGGTCCAAGGTCAGTATTCCAGACGACGATCAGATCGATATCGGAGCGGCGACCAGCTTGTCCCTTCGCGAAGGAGCCGAAGAGGAGGATACGCTCGGGATCGATCGCCCGGACGAGCCGCTCGACCGCTGCAGTGAGCCAGGCTTCGATCGGGTCAGTCGCAACGTGTGTCTCGGCAGCCGACATCTCCGTATCCCTCGCCGCTCAGGATACCTTTGGAGCCCGAGGGCGTCGTTCACGATTCTGTCATATCGAGCGTGGGAACGGCTCGTATCATGGGCGCCGATGATCGCGAGGCTGGACGGGGAGTGTGGGGCATGGGAGAACAGCGCTTGCGGAAGCGTGTGCTCGTCATCTGCACGCACAATGCCGCGCGCTCGCAGATGGCGGAGGCCCTCCTGCGCTGGATGACCGGGGAGACGTTCGAGGTGTACTCGGCGGGAACCGAGCCGACGGCGGTGCATCCGCTGACGATCCGTGTCCTGGAAGAAATGGGAATCCCGACGGAGGGTCTCCGATCCAAGCCGATCGATCAGTTCCTCGGTCGATCGTTCGACTTCGTCATCACCGTCTGTGACCAGGCGAAAGAGCGCTGCCCGGTTTTCCCCGGAGGGGAGCAGATCCACTGGTCCTTTCCCGATCCCTCTGCTGTCCAAGGAAGCGAGGAGGAGCAGTTGGAGTTCTTCCGCCGCGTGCGGGACATGATCGCGCAACGGCTGCGTCTGTGGCTCAGCGTCACGCTCCGCGAACAGCGTCGCGGGCCGGTGCCGTTGTACTGATGCCCTGGGCGGGTGTGGCGATCGGCAGCTGGAGGGGCGCATACCAATAGGGCTGGCGCATCCGCAGCATGTCCTTGGCGCGGAGCGGGTTCGTGGGGTAGCGGCTGGCCGCGTTGCGCGTATCGAGGAGACCCCAGGTGAGGTCGGCCTGGTCCGGTTCGACGAGACGCTCGCTGGCCCGCGATTCGGGAACGGGGCCGAAGAGGCCTGACCAGCCGGTTCCCTCGGGTCGCGGGAGTGCGGCGTAGGCCACGACGGTCATGTTTTCGCACGCCCGCACGCGCGCGAGATGGAAGTGCGTCGGGTCGTCACTGGTCACGGCCGGTGGCGGGAGCGGGACACTGGTCGGGCCGAGCGCTTGCACCGGGGGGATGCCTGGTCCAGCGGGGACGGCGAGGAGATCGCAGCCAGCGAGTGCGAGGACACGCGCGATCTCGGGAAAACAGAGATCGCTGCCGATGAGCAGACCGAGCCGGCCAAGCGGCAGATCGATGACTGGTGGGGGCGTGTCGCCTGGCAGGAGGAACGACCGTTCCGGACCGATCACGTGCGCCTTTCGATAGGTGACGGTGAGACCGCTCGGTGTGACCAGGGCGGCACTGGAGGCGAAGCCGCCGGGCAGCGCTTCTAGGAAACCGACGACGAGAGCGGTTCGATGCCGGTGGGCGAGGCGACGGAGCGCGCGGAGGAGAGAGGCGGTCTCGCACACCGCGAAGGCAGCGGCCTCGCTCGCATCGTGTGGAACACCCGTCAGGGCGTATTCCGGGAAGACCGCAAGGCGGGTGCCGCGGGGCAACGCAGCCAAGGAGCGATCGAGGGTCGCGAGGTTGGCGGCCGGATCGCCGGGTTTCGGCAAGAACTGGGCAACAGCGATCACGCTGGTGCGGCCGGGAGGTAACGGCCGATGACCGTAGAGCCCGTGGAATTCGAGAGGATTCCAGAGGTAGGCGTTGAGCGTCAAGGTGTCGTAGAACTCGGGTCGGCGCGCCGTCAGTTTCTCGGGATCGAGACTACCAGGAAAGCGCTTGTGTCGCGCGCGATCCAGGTCGATCTCGCCGAGCAGATAGCCGTCGCCGCTGTCGAGTCGTGCCTGGATCGTGCCATCGGGCTCGATGATGGCCGATCCACCGGAGAACTGAACGCCGCGCTCGCAGCCGTAGCGATCGGCGGCGACGAGGTAGCAACCGTTCTCGAAGGCGCGAGCGATCCACGCGGCGCCAGGACCTTTCTCGAGGAGCCAGTTGGTCGGGAAACAGAGGACGTCGGCGTCCTGAAGGGCGAGGAGTCGTGCAGGCTCGAAGTAGTCGGCGTCCATGCAAATGAGGATCCCGAGACGGCCGAGTTCGGTCGAGAAGACGGGAAAACCGAGATCGCCATCTTTCGCCCACTTCGGTTCGCTGATGAAGCTGTGCGTCTTGCGGTAGACGCCGAGGACGCCGGAAGGTCCAATGAGTGCTGCTGCGTTGTAGAAGATACCGGTACGAGGATCGACCTCCGGGAGGCCGAGGACGATGAAGCACTTCTCTCGGCGGGCGAGGGCGGCGAAGCGTTCGGTCGTTGGGCCAGGGATCGGCTCGACGAAGGGGGCGATCTCGCGACGATCGTACCAACAGTAGCCTGTGGTGGCCATTTCCGGCGTCACGAGGAGACGCGCACCAGCGCGGGCAGCGGCGGTGCAGAGTGCCAGCAAGCGCTCCACGTTTTGCTCCTTGGCGCCCAGTTCCGGTTCGAACTGGATCGCTGCTGCCCGGTAGCG
>NZ_JBRBZA010000053.1:0-10073 GCF_053493975.1 Thermomicrobium sp. | reverse complement strand
CTCCAGACCTAGCGCTGGAGCGCAGGGGACAGCGAGCGAGCAGTCGCTGAGCTAGGCAGCGCCACCATGGGCGGTGAAGCTGCACGCACGCCCTCGCATAGCGTACAATTGAATGTGGCACGGTGCAGGATCAACGCCGTGTCGATGCGGGCTGGTAGCTCAACTGGCAGAGCAGCGGACTTTTAATCCGCGGGCTGTGGGTTCGAGTCCCACCCGGCCTACCGACGAGAACCACATCACGGCGCGGAACCGGAACGACGGCCGGTCGCAGGCGACCGGCCGTTCCGGACTTCTACAGGGAATCTTCACGCAAATCGGTTGTCGAGCAACGCGTTCAGTCGCTCCCGGGTCGGCCGCGCCCTGGCAGCGCTGACACGGCCGCCGGAGTCAGCCGTGAGACCGATCGGTGAGTGGCCGAGAATCAGGGTCACCGTCTCGAGATCGACACCGGCCACGAGCAGACTATCGGACAGCTGTGCCGGAGGTCGCAAGAGCGGATCGGAGGGAGAACAACTCGCTACCCGCGGTCGTCAGAGGCACACGCGACGTTGCGGGCAGTAGCAGCCTGACGAACAGCGCAAACGCGAGCCACCAGTGGTCGGCACGTCGGTAGCAGTTCACTCGAACAGGACAAAGCGGGCGATCGGCTCTTCGCTGGGCGCCTGGACGCGAGGACGGCGACGCGGAACTCCAGCGCTGCGCGCGTGGATTCGTGTACAGTCGAGCAGCAGCCGCTCGCCCGCAGGCGCGTACCGTGCACCGCCGATGGAACATCGGGACCGAAATGACGATCGAGTCTTCCTTGCGCACAGAGTGCCGCGAGTCAGGCGAACGCCGATACTGGTGAGCGTACCGGTAGTGCGTGTTGAGCGAGGATGCAGTCGCCAATCGGTTTCGCCTCATGGGCTGGAAGCTGGCAGCATTCGCCGACGAGATCCACCCCGATCCCGCTCTTGCCCTCCACACGATGCAGGCGGCAGGGATCAACACCGTGGAGTTGCGCAGCGCGTGGGGGAAAAATGTGCTCGATTTGACCGACGAGGAATTGGCAGCGCTCGCCCAAGAGGTTGACCAACGCAGGATGACTGTAGCGGTCATCGCTTCGCCCATCGGTAAGAGCTCGATCGCCGAGCCAGCGGCGTTCGAGATGGCGCGCCTCGAACGCGCCCTCGCCATCGCCCACCGTCTCGGCAGTAAGGCCATTCGGGTTTTCTCCTTCTACCTTCCATCAGGCGAGTCCCCTGAGCGATACCGTGACGAAGTGTTGCGACGCATCCAACAGTGGGTCCGTCGTGCTGGGGAATCGCGCATGACCTTGCTCCACGAAAACGACAAAGCGCTCTACGGTGACGTTCCGCAGCGCTGCTTCGATCTCTTGAACTCGATCGGTTCACCATGGTTCAGGGCAGTTTGGGACCCAGCCAACTTCGTCCAATGTGGCGTCCGTCCCTTCTCCACGGGATTTTCGATGCTCGCACCGTTCATCGCCCATGTTCATGTGAAAGATGCAGTGCTCGGTTCCGGTGAAGTAACGGTCGCCGGAGCTGGCGATGGCGAACTCGCTGATACGCTCGCTGCACTGGCCGCTCGCGGTTATCGCGGCTACCTCTCTCTGGAGCCTCACCTCTTGCTCGCTGGATCGCACGGGGGCTTCACCGGGCGGACCGCCTTCTTGACCGCGCTGCGCGCACTGCGTCAGTTGCTCGCGGGTCTCCCCGCCCCATCTTGACGGATCGCTGGACGAGCCGACGGAGTGTCCACCCGCTCGCTGGTAACCGGTACCCGTCGCTGGCTCGATACGGCCCTGAGCAGGTCGGATGGGCATGGGCGATCCGGCGTACATGATCGTGGGTCGTCACCCGATCGAGGGATGATTCACGCTCGTGCGGGCGACTGGCCGCGTACTGAGTCGGTGCGAGAGGTCGTTCACTCGGCTCGTCTCGATCGAGCGAGCAGAAGGTCGGCGACTGCTTTCTTTGACCAGCTTCGGCAGGCGGTCTCAGGCGGTTGCGCTCAGGCTGTCGAGCACCGCGAAGACCTCCTCCACACTCGGAATATCCCGCATCGACTGGCCGTACCAGGCCGCTCGGACGATGCCGTCCGCATCGACGACCAGGACCGCGGGCATGCGTCCCAGCTTCAGGAGCTGCACCTCTTGGCCGAGAAGGTCGGCGACTCGGTGCTCTGGGTCGGCTACCGCCGGAAACGGCATCCCTTCCTTTTCCCAGAAACGGGCGAGCGATCGCGGTCCATCGGGGGCGATCGCGACGATCTCGCTACCCCGCTTGCGGAATTCGTCATAGTGCTGGCGCAACTGCGCCAGGTGCCGTCGGCAATAGGGTCAACGCAAGCCGCGCAGGAGGACGATGACTGCGGGACGACCACGCAGTGTTTCGCTGCCGACCGGCTCACCAGAGAGCGTAACGGCCTGCCATTCCGGCAGCCGATCACCTGGCTGTAGTCTCGGCATGGTCGACCTCCTCGAGGAACTGCTCGACGATCTGGACAAAGCGGGCGAACTCTTCGACATGCGGCAAGTGACCGCTCGAGGCGCAGCGTTCCACGCGGACGATCGCCCCAGCCGCCTGCCAGTCGGCGACGAGCTGGAGCGTCCGCTCGTTGGAGACGATCCGGTCCTGCTCGCCGAGCACGACGAGCGTCGGTACCGTCGGTGCCTGTTCCGGCCGCTCGGCAGACGACTCGGCCAGTGTCGCGAGCGCCACCCGCCAGAGCCGCTCATCCCATCCCGCGAGGCTGACGGCAACGGACGCCAGTTCCTCGCGACCTTTCGGTGGTGGACTCGCCCAGACTCGGCGTTGGGCAGCGTGGAGCGCCAGCGGGCTTGCGAGGCGGAGGATGCTCCGCGCGAGTGTGCCCACCAGCGGCTGACGGGCCAAGCGAGCCACACGCGGCGCATGCGGTCGCTCCCAAGCCGGTGCGACCAGGATCGCGGCGGCGACTCGATCGGGAAGCGCACGGGCGAGCTCGTAGGCGAGCCAGCCACCCATCGAGTGGCCGAGCACCACGAAGCGTCCGAGACCGAGGTGCTGCACGAGCGCACGGGCGATCGGGACCTGCGCAGCAGGCGCGTATGGGTCCAGCCCATGCCACGGGTCACTGGTCACGGCGGTCAGTCCGAAGCCAGGTCGGTCATAGGCCAGCACGCGGCGTTGTGGGGCGAGCGCACGGATGACTTCGGTCCAGGCGAGTGCACTCGATGCGAAGCCGTGCAAGATGAGCAAGGGAAGGCGGTTTTCACCCGCTTCCAGGACGAAGAGCAGGAGTCCATCCAGAGCGACCGTCTTGGGAATCAGCTGTGCTTCCATGACCAGTCCCTCGCTCGGTAATCTTGGCAAGTCGACCGACCGCTCAGCAAGGTGACGGAGGCTGAAAAGACGACTAGGCATACCGAACCGACTCGCTCGCGTATCATGCTCGGGGTCGGTCGAAGGACGGGTGAGGGAGGAACGAACAGTGGCCGCGATTCCTGAACATCTCCGAGACTTCCTACGCGCACCGCGCTTCGCGGTGCTGGCGACGATCGCGCCAGACGGTCTCCCGCGCCAATCGGTGATGTGGTACGACGTGCTCGACGAGGAGACGATTCTCATGAATACCGCCGTCGGTCGCGCCAAACTGGAGGATCTCCGGCGCGACCCACGTGCCTCGCTCTGCATCGCTGATGGCTACCGGTACGTGACGGTGATCGGGCGAGTCGAGTTGGTCGAGGACCAGGAACGGGCACAGGCCGATATCGCCCATCTGGCGGCCCGCTACGTGGGGGAGGAGGAAGCTCGTTCCTGGATCCCACAGTTCCGAGCACAACGACGGGTGACGCTCTTGGTGCGGATCGAGCGGGTGCTCGCGCATGGCTTTGCGGGAGCCTGAACCATGACCGACGAGGTGCGCCTCATCCCGATCCGCGGGATTCCGGAAGCCCGTCCGGGCGACTCGGTCGCAGAGCTCGTCCTCACCGGTATGGCAGCCAGTGGCCTCACCGGCGAAGAGGGTGATGTCTTGGTCGTCACCCAGAAACTCGTCTCCAAAGCCGAGGGGCGCCTGGTGGCACTGGCCGAGATCGAGCCCTCGCCGTTCGCGATCGCCTTGGGGCAACGATGGGAGCGCGATGCGCGCCAGATCGAGCTGGTGCTGCGCGAAAGCGCACGGATCGTCCGGATGGATCGCGGCGTGATCATCGCCGAGACGCACCACGGGTTCGTCTGCGCCAATGCTGGAGTCGATCTCTCCAATGTTCCTCCTGGGTATGCTGCGCTGCTCCCGCTCGATCCGGATCGCTCGGCCGCCCGGATCCGAGCGGAACTGGGGGAACGAGTCGGCTGGACTCCAGCGGTGATCGTGTCCGATACCTTCGGTCGGGCCTGGCGCAACGGGATCGTCAACGTCGCGATCGGCGTGGCCGGCATGCGACCCTTACGCGACTATCGGGGGCAACGCGACCCCTTCGGCAACGAACTCCGGGTCACGGTCATCGCGCTCGCCGATGAGCTGGCCGCGGCAGCTGAGTTAGTCATGGGAAAGACCGAGGGGTGTCCGGCAGTCATCGTGCGCGGTTTCCGCTACGAACCTGGGGAGGGAAGCGCCCGCGACCTCCTGATGCCACCCGAGCGTGACCTTTTCCGCTGAGCTTGCTGATGTACTCCCGAGGACTTAGAATCCTTTCGAGTTCGGTATCGATACCAAGCGAAAGGGGGGCTCCATGCCTGTCCGGACAGCCACGGCGACCTGGGAAGGGACACTGCAGGGCGGATCGGGGACGATGACGGTCGGCAGCGGCGCGTTTACGGTCCCCTTCTCGGTCGGAACGCGGTTCGGTGACGAGGCGGGAACGAATCCGGAAGAGCTGATCGGAGCCGCCTACGCTGGTTGCTACAGCATGGCACTCGCTGCGCAACTCGGCCAGGCCGGCTATCAGCCTGAGCGGATTCGGACGACGGCCCGCGTGCGGATCCAGCAGGTCGAGGGAGGCTTCGCGATCGACCGCATCGAGCTCGAGACGGAGGCGAAGGTTCCCAATATCGACGAGGCACAGTTCCGCGAGATCGCAGAACGCACCAAGCTCTGGTGTCCGGTGGGGGGTGCCCTCGCGAGCGTCAAAGAGATCGTTTTGACCGCACGCCTCGTCGACTGACGAGCACCCAGGAGAAGCCGGGAGCCGGCTCGGTCGAGCCGACTCCCGGTCTCTGCTCGATCGCGATTCGACCTTCACCCGACGAAGATATCCAACGGCAGAATCGCGCTCACCATGACATTGGGAACGTCGACCGTCTCGCTGACGCGAAGATCCACGGCGACACTGCAGAGCGCATAGGCCTGCTGCGCCGTAAAGCCGCGCCGTTGCAGGTATTCGATCATACGGAAGAGCGCATCGCGCGCCGCGAGCGTCAGGTCTTCCGACTCGTTCCGTCCATCGCGCACACAAATCCCGGTCGTCGCGTAGAAGCGGCGTGGGGCAGCCATTTCGGGTGCCGTGAAGTAGCCGTCACGGAGGAACTGAACCGTGCGAATGCCGCGCCGCCGCGCCTCCCCCTTGTGCACGCGGAATTCGACATGCACGACCGAGCGCATCTCGATCGCCGTGCCGCAAACTTCGCCATCCCCCTGAGCGAAATGGACATCACCGACGGAAAAGAGCGCCCCCTCGACCCACACGGGGATGAAGACGCTCGCGCCGGGTGTCAGTTGCTTGATGTCGAGATTGCCAGCATTCTCCCGCGGGGGAATCGTGCGTAGTCCTTCGGAGGCGATCGGCTCGCTGGCTGGAACCGCCCCAGTGGGATCGGGGAGCAGCGCGAACCCACCGCGCGCTGCTAACTCCGCTTCGCGGCGAGCGACCTCCTCACGCAGTTCGCGCGAGGGAGCTACTCCGATGGTCCCCGGATGCGGGCAACGCGGGATACGTACTCCAGGCAGTTGCGGTGATTCCGCGTACGTCTCGTAAAGATGCCAGTGGACGATGTAGGGCTGCGGGAATTGGTCGCGCAGAAAGCCGAAGCCGGGGACCTGAACGGTATATCCCCAGTGCTGCCACGGGTCTGGCTCGATGGCCTGAATCTTGACTTCGAGGAGGTCACCCGGTTGCGCACCTTTGACGTAGACCGGGCCAGTGAGCGGATGGACCCGACTGAGATCGGCCTGGGCGACATCATGAATCGTCGATTGGGGCGTCAGCTGGGCGTCGAAGGCATCCCAGGTTTCCAGCGCCACTGCTTCTCCCGGCTCCACTTCGAGCGCAGGGGGAATCGCTTCGTGCCATCGGTTGTGTCCTTTGCCAGGCTGCGCCGCGAGCGGGCGCAAGGGATCGACGCCGAGGCGGTGAGTCCGGATCATGCTGCCCCTCCTTCCCTGCGAGCAACCGTCGAGCGCAGCATATCGCCATCGGCCGGATCCGTGAAGAGGCATAGGCAGGACAAGAATGTGCACGTATCCTTCCCGTGGAGTCGACCGAGGAGGACCGATGATCGAAACGATCCTCGTCGCGCACGACGGGTCACCAGCTGCCGATGCGACCCTGCCAGCTGCTGCGCTCTTGGCCCGCCTCTTCTCAGCCCCCGTCGTGCTGGTACGTGTGCTGGAGACGATGCGCCCTTTCTACGATCCGCGACGCGGCGAAGTGATCTGGCTCTCGGACGATGAACCGCGCGTGGAGATCCCGCCGGAAGAACTCTTTGCGGCGCAGTTGTCGATCCTCCGCGAGCGGGGAATCACTGCGATCGCTGTCGTTCGATTGGGCAAAGCAGCCGACGAGTTGGTCGAGGAAGCGCGCGCGTGGCCAGCACCCGTGCTCGTCCTGGGAAGTCATGGCCGCGGCGGGGTGGGACGAGCGGTCATCGGCAGCGTGACGGATCGAGTCGTCCGGTCAGCGAGCTGTCCAGTCTTGGTGGTGCGCGCAGGTGCGCCCGTCCTGGAGCGGATCGAGCACGTGTTGGTTCCCCTGGACGGCTCGCCGCAGGCGGAACGAGCGCTCCCCTATGCGATTGCACTGGCGGAGCGAGCGGAAGCCCGCCTGACGCTCGCTCGCGTGGCCGAAACCCATCGCGAGCTCCTTCTGGAGTGGCGCGGTCGCCCGGTCGCCCCGGCAACTCAGGAGCGACTCGCCGCCATCGAAGAAGAGGTGGCGCACTACCTGGCTGCAATCCGCGAGCGCATTCCGGCGGGCATCGACGTTCGACTCCTGCATTTGAGCGGCGATCCGAAGCGGCAACTCGTGGCAGCGGTCGAACGCGAGCGGACAGATCTCGTCGTCCTCACGACACGTGGGAAAGGGGGACTGGAACGCTGGCTGCTCGGCAGCGTGACGGAGCGGCTTCTGGTGGCAACTCGTGTTCCGTTGTTCATCGTGCCCATTACTGAACAGAATGAGGTACGTCCGACCGAATGAGCAGCCAGTCGCGGAAGGCATCATCCCTTTCCTTCGCCGCAGTGAGCACGCTGCTGACGTCTCACCAGGGCACGAGATGGTCTGGATAGATCCGGATCACCAGACTGGACTCGCGAGCGACTGTTCCTGGAGTCACACCGATCCGGGAATTTCCAGCGCGATACTTCTTCGGAGAGTCATACCGATCCGGAAGTTTCCAGCGCAATGTTTCGCCAGATAGGCGGATCGCTCGTTGGCGAGGTCTGCATCGCTCACGAGTTCAGCGTGGCCATCGAACCGCGTCACGTGCTCGGCCCGGGGGTCACTGTTGAAGTGCAGCGAGACACGGGGAGTGCTCCGAACATTACGGACCTAATGCCTGCGCGGCCGAGAAGGGAACAGAACAGCACCGTCTTCCCCCCGTGGAACCAAACGGACACGACGTGCGGTTGACTGACGAGCCGAACCGTGGCCAGCCTGATGATCGATTCGTAGCGGCGGAGTCGGTGCAGAGCCGCTGGTAGCTCGGTGACCATCAGGCTTCTATTCTCGCGCACGCTCAACGGAAAGAGTCGGCTCATTGACTACCGCAGTGCGCTGTCGGTGAGTCAGTTCGAGCGAGTCCAGGGATAGCCTCCCGAAGCAGGGTGCGCGCTCGCTCGAGACCGCGTCGATCGATCCCGTGATCGTATCCGCGAGCTTCCAAGAAATCGAGCAATCGCTCAGTGGCCAGGTTCCCCGGAGCTCCTGGTGCGAACGGACAGCCACCGAGTCCCGCGATGGCCGCATCGATCGTGCGCACCCCGTAATCGAGCGCGACTGCCACGTTGTCGAGCGCGCGACCAGACGTGTCGTGGAGGTGAACCGCGACGCGCTCGGGGGGTATCCAACGGAGCAACTCCTCCAGGAGACGAGCCACCTCGTCCGGTGCCGCTTTGCCGATCGTATCGGCTACCGCCAACTCGTCACAACCCAACTCGGCGAGGCGGCGGGCTACTGCGACAGCGCGCAGTGCTTCGACCGGTCCGGTGTACGGACAATGGAAAGCGACGGAAACATAGCCGCGCAACCAACACCCAGCCGCTTTGGCGCGAACAGCCACAGGAGCATAGCGCTGGAGCGACTCGTCGATCGAGGCGCCGATATTGGCCTGGGAAAAAGCGTCAGTCGCGGCCGCGAAAAGCGCCAGGGAGTCACAGCCGACAGCCAACGCGCGCTCGAGTCCGCGCTCGTTGGGGACGAGGACCAGGTACCGTGTACCGGGTCGACGCGCGATGCGACGCATCACCTCCGCAGCGTCGGCCAGTTGCGGCACCGCACGAGGGGAAACGAAACTCGTGCATTCGATGACCGGAAAGCCGGCCTGACTGAGCGCATCGATGAAAGCCACTTTTATGTCTGTTGGAACGGGAAAGGCTTCGTTCTGAAGACCGTCGCGTGGTCCGACCTCGACCAACTGGACGCGTTGGGGTACCGACGGCATGGCGACTCCTTCCGCGGGACGAGAGCGAGCCGGTCGAGAGTGGGTGCTTTGGGCGAGAGTATATCGTGATCGTGGTGCGACCGGCTGAGCTTGCGTTGGAACTGCGAACCGAGTGCGGTGCATCATTAGTGGTGCGGATCGACAGGCGAAGCTTCGTCGAGTAGTCGGTGCTGCGTACGAGGAGTGGGAGGGAGACCATGCGGCGAACGGTCGAAGTACCCGAGTACACGATCGCACCGGAAGTGGAGATCGACCCCCGCAGCACGGCGCTGATCGTCGTCGACATGCAGAACGATTTCGTCCGGCCGGAAGGGAAATTGTTCGTTCCGGATGCGCCGGCAACGGTTCCCAAGATCCAAGCATTGCTCGCTTTTGCCCGCCAGCACGGGCTTTTCACTGTCTTCACGCAAGACACCCATTATCCAGGTGACCCGGAGTTTCCCATCTGGGGTGAACACTGCGTGGCGGGGACCTGGGGCTGGCAAATCGTCGATGAACTGGCACCACGGGAAGGGGAACTCGTGCTGCAAAAGCGGCGTTACGATGCGTTCTACGGGACGCCGCTGGATCATGAACTCCGTGTGCGCAAGATCGAACAGCTCATCATCTGTGGGACCGTGGCCTCGATCTGCGTGCACTATACGGCAGCGAGCGCAGCACTGCGCTGGTATGGCGTGATCATTCCCGTGGATGCGACGTCGGCGCTTCATCCCTTCGATCTGGAAGCAGCCAACCGGCAGACCGCGTTCTTGTTCCGGGGTGTGCTGACTCGAGCGGACGGCGTGCGGTTGCGGAGCGGCGTGCCGGCGTAGACGCATCGACCCCTTGACAACGAGCCCTCGGCTGAGTAGTATCTGACAACGCTGCGCGCGAGCGCAGCCCGGGAACCGGCGGACGAGCTTGACAGCATCGACCGCGCACCGTTATACTGTAGTGATGGGTCGAGCGAGAGAGACTCGAACGCCGGCAGGCGAAGCACCTTGACAACTGAGGTGTGGTTCGTGCAAGCGCCCCGCCCCAGGTGTTGACGAAGGGCCGAGGTCTCGCGCAGGGCGCGATGATCTCGGGTTCTGGAGTGATCTTGGGATGGAGAGTTTGATCCTGGCTCAGGGGGAACGCTGGCGGCGTGCCTAATGCATGCAAGTCGGACGGGAGCACGCGCGAGCGTGCCGACCGTGGCGGACGGGTGCGTAACACGTGGGGAACCTGCCC
>NZ_JBRBZA010000052.1:0-11965 GCF_053493975.1 Thermomicrobium sp. | reverse complement strand
CCCCGCCTCCTCCGCCAGTTTGAAGAAGAAGGTGCGCGCTTCCTCGACCCTGTTGCGGGGCTGGCCCAGCCGCATCTCTACCTGCCAAACCCGCTCCACCCAGGGGCCATCGATCACGCGCAGTCCCTCGCGGAGGGCTCGCTCGATCACCCCACCGTACGGTGGGTAGCTCAAGACCACCCGTGCCAACTCGCGCTGTCGTTCGAGCGCATCGGTGGCATAAGCCAGTCGTCGCCCAGCCTCCGTCAGCCGAATGTCGCTCGCGTCCCGCTCGATCAATCCCAACTGCTCCAGCGCGTTCAGGGTCTCCCGCAACGGCTCTCCGCCGCCCAAGCGAGCCTCCAGCAGGCTCCGGTCGATGCCTCTTCCCTTGGCGTATTCCATGACTTGGAACAACAAGCGTGGATCGGTCCGGTACGGGAGCAAGATCGCCATCGCTGACCCTCCAGTGCGATCGTCACGCGACTATTCTAGCACGTGCGACCCAATCAGTCAAGTAAATGATGCACACGACTTTGCACGATACCGATCACGTCTTTCTCCCAGCGAACGCTCACGCCACTGCAGCAGCACCGGGGCGCGCTGACCGCGACGATACCTCGCACCCTACGCTATCCTCGTGCACCCGATCGCCGCGCGAGCCGTCTCCTGCCCACCAGCACGTGACGGGAGCGCGCACACTGCACGCGTGGCGACACGCGGGATTCGTGAAGCATCGCGTAAACAGCACGCGTGCTGGATCACTCGAAGCAACCATCGCGACTCGTCACGCAGCCACGCACGTGACGAGCCCGCTGCACGCGGCCAGCCGAACGGGCGGCCGGTCCAGCCGAGCCCCCGAACCCGAAAAGACGCGCCCGCCCGCGTGCTCGAGTCTCGAGAGGACGCGCCGATCGCGCTCGCCCAGTACGGCCGCCCGTGAGTCGAGCGAGTTCGTACGCTGCCGACCGCGCACCACCCATCCCCCGCTGGAGGGCTTCGCCGACCATCACGGTGGCTCGCTCGTATCGGCGCGCTGGGTCACGTGCCGAAAGACTCGAGTAGCTGCTCGTCAGGCGCAGCCTGCTCGCCCACTGCCGCAGTTTCATGGCCGGCGTCCCGACAATCCCTACGGTGCTGCTCCCCTTCCCGGTACCGCAAGCAGAAGCCCGACCGGTGCTCCCTCGACGAGCCTCCGCAGTCGCACCGGCCGGTTCGCCGCGCGGCGCCCCTCCAGCGCGAGAGCGCTCTCCGCGTTCGCATCCCTCTCCGCGCACGCGGGCCCCCGCCGCACGCGGCTCGTCACCGCATGCCAGACCACCGGTCATGGACCAGTCGGTGCTCGACGACTGCCTGCCCAGGGCTTACCCGACGGGATCCCCGTCAGCCGCGATCGCGCCGCCCACAGGCCAACTGGCCCGCGACCATGCGCGCTCCGCCCACCGCCCGATCGAGCAGCAGAAACTTCGTCCTCCCGACCGCGAGCGGACGGTACCGATCCTTGTCGGACCGGGCCGTGCGCCCTCGCGCCTCGACCGAGCCGCCCAGCGCAGCCCGTGCCGGGGAACGGCTCAACCGCGCTGATCCCGCCCGCGCAGCGATGCGCTGGACGCGCTTCTCCCTGCTAGCCCGCTGCGGTGTCCTCGTGATCTCGCCACTCCGCTCCCCATGCCACGCCGGCCGGAGACGAGCATCGCCGCCAGTCCCCTCCGCGGCCCGTCCCGATCGCTGCGCCCGACCGACCCAGCGCGCTCGGCTGGACAGCCGGCACCGTGCTGCCTCGACTCGGCCGCCCAGACGCCGTTCGGCGGCGGAGCGCCCCCACGACGCCCGCTCGAGCAGCCTGCGCGCTCGACGCGCAGCGCGCGAGTCCCCATCTCGCCTGTTCGCTCCGCGACTGCGCCTCTCGCCTCGCCCGTTCGCGTGTCGTTTCGGCGGCTCGATCCCGCCTGTCCGTTTTCCGACCCTTCGTGCTGTGTCCCTCAGTGAGAGCAGATCGTTGCGCGACCAGCCAGGCCTGCTCCGCTCGAGCAGCAGCCGGATCGGCACACGCACTCGTATCGAGTGCGCTGGTCAGTTGCTGCAGGACCCCAGTTGGCTCGAGACAAGCCGACCAGTCGCCTCGCTCGGGCCACCGAGCGTCGCAGCAGGCTCGGCCACAGTGGACTGGATTCCAGTCGCCTCGCTCGGGCGAGTGCCTTGGCAGCGATCGCGATCCGGGCGCGGATCGACGGACAGCCGATCAGCGACCAGTCGCCTCGGCACGGGAGTGGCCAGCCGGCGCCAACTGACCGAATCCGCCCTCCGCGTCAGCATCCAGGCGCCGCGTGCCGGAAGAGGCTGTACCTGACTCTCCCGCTTGCGCGGTGGACAGCGCGTCGGACTCGACTCACACCGCCTGACGAGGCACTGGCCCGCCGCACCGGTCAGGCCTCGAGGCGCCGCACCCTCCCACTCGACGTGCCGGCGCCTGACGCGCCGCGGGTGCGTCGGCGCGTCCCGTGGGCGAGGAATCGGCGTCGAGGCCACTCGCCGGCACGCAGCCATCAGCGCACCAACCGCCCGAAGAGTACTCCGGCCAGCACCGCACCGTACGCCCCACCACGAGCGGCAGTGGTGGTTCGTCCAGACACCAGCGCGACCGCGCGGGCTACATGCAATATTTCACGCGACGCACGGAGGAAATGGATGAAACGACTAAACCACTTGAATCCAGCACAACGTGCCGCTATCATGTCGCCAGAGTGGCGCAGCCGAGGGGAGCGCCCGATGCCCGATCCACCGCTGACGGCCGGTGAGCAGCCCGAGCGCAGCGGCGATGACGTTCGTCGCCGCGGCTGGTTCTGGCACTGGAACACCATCATCACGCAGTTCGCACCCTTGATCGGTCTCAAGGGGGTCGGTTTGCTCAATTCCTATACCGTCTGGACCGACCGTCGGGAGCATTCACCCTATCGCGGGTACGCGTTCCCTTCTCAGCAGGCCGAAGCAGCCTTTTACGGGGAGGATCGTGCCGAACTCATCACGATCAACAAGATCCTCGTCGCCCTCGATCTGATCGAGATCCGCAAGGAAATGGTCACGCGTACCGACGAGGCCGGCCGACGCTGGCGAGTCCCACACAACTTCTACCGCGTCAAGGATCGACCCGACGGCTTCGTCCTCACCCCGGAGGCAGTCCTGCGCGTCGTCGAGTTGGCCGCCCGCGACGACGCCGTCTACCGCTACATCCGGCACGTCTTCTCCCCCCGCTTCGCCCCGATCGATCGCGACAACGTTTGGCACCAGATCCTCCCCGTCGTCCGTCGCCACCCCCTCTGGCAAGCGCTCGCTGCCCGCGCCGCAGCCGAGGATGCTCGCGCTTCGGCCCGCACGCGCGCCGGTCACGCCCGTCGCAAGAGCGCTCGAGCCAACGACGAGCAACCGGCAACGCTCAGCACCACTGTTGCGCCGAGCGACACTGCTCAGCTCGCCGATGTTGCTCCGAGCAACAGTGGTTCGCCGACCGTTGTTGCACCGAGCGACGATGGTTTCGCCAGCGAGAACCGAAGCATGGTTGGCCCGGCCAACAGAGAGGAGGAAACCAGTGTTGCTCTTGACGACACGACGTATCACCAAGGTGAGCAGACGACTACGACGACTGCTCGCGATCCTCAGGAACTGGTCCAGCCGCCAACCGACGGTGCCGGTCCGTTGCTCGAACCGTCGCCTCAGGTCATCGCTTGCTACGAAGCAGCCAACGCGCGTCCCGCATCGCCGCTCGAGCGGACGCTCCTCGCCGAGTTGGAACGGGAGTTCCTCCCCTTGGCCGACGCACGCGGTGAAAGCTCGGCGGAACTCCTCGTCGCAGCGATCCGCGAAGCCGTCGCGTCCGGCTCGCGCTACGTTGCCCCGAAGCGCATCCGCGAAATCCTCGCTCGCTGGGCGCGTCACGCCGTTCGGCCGAGCCCTGCGACCGCGCGGGCAGTGAGCCTTCAGCCGGCTCCTTCGCTCGCCAGTCCTGCCGTTCCCGGGTTCCCCGTCGACGGGCTCCTCGCACCGGACACGCTCGATCGACTCGTCACCTTGCTCGAGGAAGCCCTCGCCGCACGGCTGACCCGCTCGCAACGCTCTCTCCAACGACCGAGTGATTCCCCTCTTGTGCCATCCCCCGGGAACTCTGCTGACCTGCCGGAGCGAGCGAGCAGCGAGCAGTCCGCCGCACTCGCTCCCCTCTGGTCGCTGGCCCAGGAGCATCTGAGCGAGCGTCTGCCTGCTTCCGCCATCGCCGAATGCATCCGGCCCGCTCGCCTGTTGGCTGCACCCGATGCCGGACCGGTCGTGCTCGGTGTTCCCAGCGCGACGGTCCGGCGCCACCTCGAGCGGCGCTGGCTGACAGCTGTCCGCGAGGTGCTCGCGACCCTCCTCGGCCGGCCGGTCGAGATCCGTATCGTCACCTTCGCCGAATGGGAGGGCGGCAACTGTGCCGGCTGAGCACCCGCCATGCTCGGTGGAAACCGGCCACGATTCCTGGTCCCTGCGCCAGCGTCCTTGCTGCGGCGGCATGGACGCTCGACGAGCGCACCGCTCTCACCGGCAAGGAAGGCACTGTAGCCCGTTCCTGCTCGTCGCGTCTTCAGTCGGTGCGCAGTGTCGTACCGCGAGTCCACCGGTCACTCGCCAGCAGCGCTGTCGCGCCCGTCCTCGCCTCCGCTCGCGGTGCGCCCTCGCGGCCGTGATCGCGAACGCGTCCACCTCGCAGCCATGCGCCGTGGTCGTGCGCGGCGAGCGGCGAGCGCTCCAGTAGGGGGTTGCACCGAAACCTGCGCAGAGCTCCCTCGAATGGTTGCAGTTCCAGGTCGCTGCACCGCGCGACATCGCGGTGCAGCCGCGATCCGAGCGGGACGGCACTCGCTCCGTCGACGACTGCGCTCCCGATGTCAGCTCCTGCCCACGGTGTCCTTGCTCAGTCGCCTTTTCGCCGTGCGGTCGCGCAGGAGGCAGTCTTCCTGCCAGCGCGAGCATGTCTCAGTCTCCGCGCGGCGATGAGCAGCGACATGCTTCAGTAGCCAGGGAGCGTCCGGTCCGCCCAGCTACCACCAGGGAACGGGCATTCCGGGTCGAGCTCCGCCCGCAGCTGGAGAGCCGCGCCTCGGATCGAGCAGGCGCTCCCCGATTTCCCGCACCCTCGGATGTGGACTGGCGAGGGCTGCTCGAGCCGGTTCCGGATGCCGGTGTCGCGTCCAAAGGAGCTCGGCGGCTGCCTCGGCGAGCTCCGGTCGCGGATGCTGGATCAGTCTGGCCAGGATCGGCGCGATCTCCGCCGTGGTGAGAACCTGACCCAGCGCCCAGAGCGCGTCAGCGCGCACTTCTGCGGGTTCCTCCTCGGCAAAAGCGAGCGCTGCTGCCCTCGTCCGAGCGCGTGCGTCGACGCGCAACGCCAATCGCCAGGTTGCCCGGCGAGCTCGACTGCTCCCATCGCGTGTCCAGCGCGGCCAGTCGGGCACGAGCAATTCTGGCCACCGTCCTGCCGCGATCTCGACGGCCAGACCACGGACTACCTCGTCACGATCCGCCAGCGCGACGAGGAGTAGCGCTCGCTCGGCCCACGGCGGCAGAACGATCTCCCGCGTTGGATCGGCGAGGAGAACGGTCAGCACGAGTTCCCGCGCTCGCGTGTCGCCCCGACGCAGCACGCGCAGGGCAGCCGAGACGAGGCTAGTGATCCCTTCTTCGGCCAAGCGCTCCCACAGCGCCAGCGCGGCATTGCTCCCAGCGAGCCACTCCAGGTTCGCAGCCAGCGTTGCCTGGTCCGCTCGCTCGATGACCGAGCGCGTCGAGAAATCGCGCTGCTCGGCTCGGAAGTCATCGCGAAAGCCCAAGAGCAAGGTAGCCAGCGCTGCCGCCTGGGTTCCGGGGAGGACGGGCAGGACGGCCCGCCGGAGCCAGCGGCGACCGCTCGCTGTAGCCAGGGCTGCCGTCCAGCTGGGCTCGAGCGTGTCGTGTTCGCAGGCAGATAGCGTCGGTTCCTTGCCGTTCGTCATGCGGGGCTGCGCCTCCAGTACAGGGCTGAGTGTACCCTTTGCCGGCCTAAGGCCCTTCTCGATGACCGAGCGATCCGTGCCGGAGAAAGGGCGTTTGGTACCATTCCGGCCGGGAAAAGCGATGCGCTACCAGCCGAGAGGAGTCCGCCCCATGTCGTCGTCTCGCGAGAACCCGCCTGCAGCGTCCCGAGCCGAGCGCGTGCCGCGCCGTGCGCAGCGCAAGCTGGAAGCCGAACGACGAGCGCGCCAGCGTCGTCTCTTGCTCGTCTTGGCCCCTGTCATCCTCGCAGTCGTCGCTGCGGGGATCGGCGTTTGGTGGAGCCAGCGCAGTGCTCGCGAGGTCGCCGCCGTCCAAATGCCCGATGTCTCCAAGTACACCAGCGTTCCTCGCGACGGCCGTGTCCTCGGCGACCCCAACGCTCCCGTGCACGTCATCGAGTGGGGGGACTACCAGTGCCCGGCCTGCAAGAGCTTCGAGCAGCGTTTCTTCCCCACTATCCTCGAGCAATACATCGCGACCGGCAAAGTGCGCTGGGAGTTCCGCGATTTCGCCTTCATCGGCAAAGAGTCAGTCCGGGCAGCCGAGGCAGCGGCCTGTGCGCTCGATCAAGGGAAATTCTGGGAGTTTCACGCTGCCCTCTATGCGAACCAGACCGGTGAGAATGTCGGCGCCTTCACCGATCGGCGCCTGGAGGAGATCGCGCGCGCCGCTGGTCTGGACGTCGGTGCCTTCCGCTCCTGTCTTCGCGAGGGCAAGCACGCTGACGAGGTCCAGCAGATGGTGCGCGAAGCCCAGTCGCGCGGCGTCCGCGCGACGCCGTCCTTCAGCGTCAATGGCAGTGCTCCCTTCACCATCCGCAGTCTGACCGATCTCACCCAGCGCATCGAGGAGGCGTCGAAGTGAGCGCTCGTCCTCGCTGGCAGCTGGTCTCGCTCGGTCTCGCACTGGCTGGAGCTGGTGTCGCTGGCTATCTCACGCTCGTGGCCTATGATGAGTCGCTCCTGGTCTGTGGCCTCGGGGACTGTGCGACAGTGCAGAACAGCCCCTATGCCAAGCTGGGCGGCATTCCCATCGCCCTCTTGGGGCTTTTCATGTATCTCGTGCTGCTCGTCGTCGGCCTCGTGCGCTGGCGTCTCGTTCGCCAGGCTGAACTCCTCACCAGCGCCAACACCAGCATCGCGCTCGCCGGAACCATCTATTCCGGGTATCTCACCTACCTCGAACTCTTCGTCATCCACGCCATCTGCCAGTGGTGCGTCGCGAGCGCGGTCATCGTCACGTTGCTGCTCCTCGTCGAAGGGTGGGGACTGCGCCGACTCCTCCGCAGTGGGGCCTCCGCGCTCGACTCCGCGCCCGTTTCGCCTCGCCAGCGGCGTCAGCAACCTGCCCCGTAGCGGGCGAGCAAGCTCGCTCGGCTCATCCAGGCTCGTCCGGGCCAGGCCCGCTCCCGGTAGCGTTCAGCCATCCGCCAACCCAGCGGATGGTAGATGGCGATCAAGCCGACGAAGAAGAAGCGCTGCAAGCGTGTGTACCAGGTCGGTGGTGCTGGCTCGACCTGGAAACCCAACCGCCGTCCAGCCCGGGCGAACAGCGTCACCCCAGTGAGCGCGCGCACCTCGCCCAGCTCGCTCCGCGCGATCCGACATGCCAGCTCAGCCAGGTCCTCGCGTGCCAGGCGCAAGAGTTCCCAGGGAAGGGATGCACCGGCCAGCCACAGCCGGAGCAACTGCCGATTGTCGAAGTGGATCTCGACGATCGGGTCACCCGGCTCGATCCGCGTCCCGTCGGCCAGGATCGCCGTCGGCCCGCGGTAGCGCACGATCCGGTAGCGAAAGAAACCTCCTGGCCGGACCAGCTGTGGTCGCCACACCAGTTCCGTGAGCCGCTCCCAGCCGAGCCAGACTGCCAAGAGGCCGATCGCTCGTCCGCCTCCCGCTCGTCCCAGACGGATCAGCCACCAGGGCAGCTCTTTCAATAGCGCCAGTGCCGACCGATGCCGAGTTCCGCCAGGAGCCAGCGGAGAAAGGTGATCACCAGTCCCAGGCGGAGCGGCAGTCGACGCAGGCGACGCGGTGATGTGGCGATCCAACTCGTCGTCAGGTGGCAAACCGGAACTCCCATTCGCTGGAGTCGCTGGAGGAACTCCCGGTCCTCGGCGATTTCGAGCCGTTCGTCGAACCCACCCGCCCGCTCGAACCACGCCCGGCTACAGTACAACATCTGTGCCCGGATGCGGAAGAGCGTCTTGCCGAGTTCCATGAGATCGAAGAACCAGCGATCGAGCCGATCGGTCGTCTCCGCGATGACGCGGACGCTTCCTGCCGGATAGCCGGTATGCCAGTGCGCAATGAGCTCGGCGGCGAGTGTCGGTGCCATCACCGAGTCGGCGTCCAAAAAGAGCAGGAGCGTTCCCTGGGCTGCTGTAGCTCCGCGATTCTTCGCCCGACTGCGCCCTGGCATGGGTTCCTTGAGCAGCACGATGCGAAGGGGCGCGAGTTCTCGCGCGACCTGGCGGACGACCGCCGCGGTTCCATCGCTCGAGGCGTTATCGACGACGATCGCCTCCAGCCGTTCCAGGGGCCAGGCCTGCCGGGCGATAGAGTGCAGGGCACGAGCGACGAACGCTTCTTCGTTGCGGGCCGGGATGATCACCGAAAGGTCGGTCGTCCCGGCCACGACTTGCACCACCTCAATAGGGCCAATCCTGGCCGATACCAGCGAGCGCCACCAACCATCGCAGCGCGGTCACCAGAAGTCCGAGGCGCAGCGGCCAGCGGTGCAGTCGCCGCGGCGATGTCAGCACGCTGCTCTCGGTCACGAAGCCGACTCGAAAGCCGGCCGCTCGGATCCGCCGCAAGAGATCGTAATCCTCGGCGATGCGCAGCCGCTCGTCGAAGCCACCCACTGCCCAGAACACGTCCCGGCGGACAGCGCACAACTGCGTCGGCACGCTCAGCCGCTCTTTAGCCCAGGTCGCCAGAAAGAAGAATGCCCGGTCGATCGGGTCGTTCGAGTCCGCAACCACCCGCAAGCTCACGGCTGCCTCGCCGCGGTGCAGGTGCCCGAGCACGGCCGGGATCATGGTCGGTGCGAGGCGCGAGTCGGCGTCCAAAAACAGGAGGACGCGGCCGCGAGCAGCTCGTGCGCCCCGGTTGCGTGCTCGGCTCACGCCTGGCTGTGGCTCGCTGAGGAGCCGGACGCGGAGCCGAGGAAACGTCCGTTGGAACGTTCGTACCGCTGCGGATGTCCCGTCGGTCGAACCGTTGTCGACGACGACTGCTTCCAGTCGCTCCAATGGCCAGGCTTGCTCAGCGATCGAGGCGAGAGCCTGCCCGATCGTCCTCGCCTCGTTCCGGGCCGGAATGACGATCGTCACGTCAGGACGAACGGATCGCCTCTCCATAGGTCAGCGGAACTCCTCCTCTCTCGAGTTCCTGTGCCAGTTCCCGCAGGACTCGCCGGCACACCGGAGAGCGTGGCGCACCTTGGGGATGCAAGAAGACCGAGACCAGCTGCGCTCGCGTTCGCCAGGGTGCCAGTAGGCGCGCGCCGAACTGGGCGAGTTCTTCGTGGAATCGACTCGCTCCCATGAACCCCATCCACGGGGTGACGAGGCGCTGTCCCAACTCGACATCGAGCAGGAACAGCATCTCCACCAGGTAGGTAAAGCCGAGTTCGCGGAGAAGATCCGGGAGTTCTGTCGTGTGCAGCCAACCCGGTGGGCAGAAGCCGCGTGTCGGCAGCCCGAGGTCTGCCAGAAGTTCTCGACCGGCCAGAAGACGAGCCCGCTGCTCTTGCCATTCCAGGCTGACGAACTCGGCGACCTCCCGGGCGAAGAGCGCTGCCCGCGCGACGGTGATCGGGTCGCCGCGCCATCGCCCGGCTCGAGCGTGGGTGTAGCCGTGGAGCACGATCTCCGAACCGTTCGCGACCTCCGCCTGGAGTAGCTCGACCAACTGGGGACAGCGGCGCAGATCGTCCCGGCCGTTGTGGCAGGGGATCACCAGAAGGCTCCGCGGGTGCGCGCCGATCGCATCGAGTTCGCGGAGCAGCCAGCGGACTTCCTCCACCCAGGCTGGTGCGACATCGTGCACCGAGACGAGTACCCGACGCGCCATGCCCCTCCCCCCGTTCGCTCCATAGCATACGACAGCTCCGCTCGCACCTCGACGCGACGGCCTTCGCCATCTCGCCGACTGGCCGCTCGCCAGACGGCCTCCGGCCAGACCCGACCCGCTCCTCGTATCCCTGAACAGTCGGACACCTCCGCAAAGCGGCGCAGTCTCACCCTCCCGGAACGAGCGCCCGGCGACCTGGCCAGCGGCGGGATGCGTCGACCAGCGCGAGCGAGGATGACGCGTCCTTTTGGTATGCTGCCAGAGCACGAAAGCCGCCGAAGGGGAGGTCGCGCGCCATGTTCGTCCGCGGCGCGAGTACCGGCGCGAGGAGATTCATCGCCAGATCGGTGGTCAACGGTCCAGTGGTATCGTGACCCCTCGCGCTGCACCAATCGTCCTGCTCTTTTCCTCGCCGAGCGGCCGAGCCTACGGCTACCGCGACCGCTGGAGCGAGGACGGGCGTTGGTACTTCTACACCGGTGAGGGACAACGTGGCGACATGCGGCTCGTCCGCGGGAACCGCGCCATCGCCGAGCATCGTGCGAGCGGTCGCGAGCTGTGGGTCTTCGAATTCACCCGACCCGGCTTCTACCGCTGCCTCGGTCGCATGGAATACGAGGGCCACACCTTCCAGCCCGGTGTTCCCGATCGCGCTGGCCGGCCGCGGACGGTCGTCGTTTTCCGTCTACGCCCGCTCTCGGAGTGAGGCAGGCGTCTCGACTCGCCGCGCATCGCTGGCGCTGCTCCGGCCGGTCGTCCCCTTGCGTCGATATGGCGACGGAGCACATCCCATTCGGCAAGAGTCAGCCTGTCCCGAGCAGCCAAAGACGAGCGCGGATGAGCATCTGGGAGTCACCGCGTGCTCGCGGGGAGACGCGGCAGAGGGGTAACGGTCGAGCGTGCCGTTTCGCTCCTGCTACGCGCCGTTCCCGGAGCACCGTGCAACCCGCACGCGTGGCTCCGTCCGGCGCATCGTGCGAATCGGCCCACCGGCCCGACTGTACTGCCCTCCTCCATGCCCTGCCCGATGAAGGCGACGAGTGCCGAGTGACCGGCCCGATACGGGGCGGCTAGGTTCCTCCCTCGCTCTCATCGATCGCGTTCGTCCTTGCTGACGACTGACCGCGGGGGACGTCGTTCCGACTTCAGGCGGCCGTGACCCAGTGCTCGATCGCTTCCCGCCAGCCGATGATGTGACCGTTGCGCACGACGACGACCCGTTCCTCCTCGGTGAGTGTCCGTGCTCCCTCGGTCACCTGATCGCCCAGCACGACGGGCACCACGTTGGCGACGACTCGGCGCAAGAGCTCAGCCCGCTCGAGCGCTCGACGCACGTCGTTCTGATCGACCGTCACCGAGACTTCGATGACCAGCCAGACGGTCGGCAGCGCCGGATGGTCGTCGATAGTGCCCGTGACGACGATATCGGCGTCCATGAGACGCCCGATCTCCTCGCGCGTGAAGCGCTGCCGGACCATGCGCCGCAGCTCGGTCGGGGTGATCACCCGAGTCTCGTCCATCCAGCGGCCGAAGATCGCCGGCGCTCGATCGCGCGCCTTGACTTCGAGGTACCAGCCGCGCAGCTGCGCGAGGTCGTCGGTATGTCGCCGCACGATAGCCACGAGTTCGGCGATCTGGCCCTCCACCCGTTCCATCCGCTCAGTGAGCAGGCGGATCTGCTCGGTCGTGGCTGCCTGCTGCTGCTCCACCCGCTCCATCCGCTCGGTGAGGGCAGCGATCTGGGCCGTGGTCGCGCGCTGCTGCTCGGCCAGATCCCCGACCACGCGGCGGAGGGTGGCCAGTTCGCGCTCCACCAGGGAGAAGCGCTCGGCCAGGAGCTGGAA
>NZ_JBRBZA010000051.1:0-42607 GCF_053493975.1 Thermomicrobium sp. | reverse complement strand
GCGGTCGCGATCGCCCGCGCGCTGGAGCGAGAACGGAACGAGCAGCTGATCAGCGACCTGCCCGTTGGAGTCTTTCAGCTCGACCCAAAGGGGAAAATCTTGCAGGCGAACCGCGCATTCACCCGACTGCTCGGGTGGGAGCGCAGCGACGACCTACAGGGCCGATCGTTTCTCGACGTCTTCAGTGATCGGAAGGAAGCCCAGCACTGGCTTCGCCGGCTCCGAGAAGACGGCGTCCTGGTCGGGACAGAATATCGCTGGCGTCAGCGCGACGGCAAGCTCATCTGGGTCCGCCTGTCCGGCCGGGTCGAACGCGCTCCGGAGGGGTAGCTGCTGCTCATCGAGGGCACGGTCGAGGACATCAGCGAGCGCAAGAGCATCGAAGAGCATCTCGCTTACCTCGCGCGTCATGACCCGCTGACCGGTATCGCCAACCGGCACGCCTTGTTCGAGGCACTAGAAAAACAGATCGCACGCACCATGCGCAGTGGACAGGCGGGAGCCCTTTTGCTCTTCGATCTGGACAACTTCAAGGCGATCAACGACCGACTCGGGCACGTTGCTGGTGACTCAGCTCTCCGGGCGGTCGCCAACCGGCTCGCGAGCGCATTGCGATCCGAGGAACTCGTTGCGCGCCTGGGTGGAGACGAGTTCGCTGCGGTCATTTCTCCAGTCAGCCCTCAAACAGTCGAGAGCGTCGCGCGGCGCTTGCTCGCTACTATCGCTCGGATCACGGTTCCACTTCCTGATCGAGTCATCCATCTGAGCGCGAGCTGCGGCATCGCGCTCTTCCCGGAGCATGGGACGACGGTCGAGGAACTCCTCGTCGCTGCCGATCGAGCTCTCTATGCGGCCAAATACCGCGGCCGCGGCCGTGCCGAGGTTTATGAGCGAGCGACGTCAGCAGCCGAGCAGCCAGCCGCGCACCTCGCTACGCTCCAATCGGTACTCCAATCCGCGAACTTCCGGCTCTTCGCGCAGCCCATCATGGACCTGCGCTGCTCCCGCATCACTGGCTACGAGGTCCTGCTCCGCCTCCGCGATGGCGACCACATGATCAGTCCCGATCTCTTCCTGCCGGTCGCCGAGCGCCTCGGGATGATGCCCCACCTGGACGCCTGGGTGATCGAGCGCGTCCTCGAGCTCGATCTCACTGCTCGCGGTCGCATCCATGTCAATCTCTCCGCCCAGACGTTGCGTGACAGGGCCAGCTTCCGGTCGCTCATGGCCGTGCTGGAACGCATAGCGATTCCACCTGGCAAACTCGTCTTCGAAGTGACCGAAACAGCAGCACTGATCGATTTCGAGCAGGTACGCGAACGGCTCGAGGAACTGCGGGCGCGAGGCTGTCTCGTCGCACTGGACGATTTCGGCGTCGGCTACTCTTCGCTGTACCAGTTTCGAGCCCTACCAATCGACTTTCTCAAGATCGATGGGAACTTCATCGTGAACCTTCCTGGCGATCGGTTCGACCAGAGCATCACCAAAGCGATGGTGGAGCTAGCCCGCGCCGCCAGGGTCGAGACCATCGCCGAGTGGGTCGAAACTGAGGAAACGCTGGTGCTCCTTCGCCAGCTCGGCGTGGACCACGCGCAAGGGTTCGCGATCGGGCGCCCTCAGCCGATCGACTCGCTCTGACGGTCCGCAGGGAGTACACTGATTCGACGAGTTCGGGTTCCCTGCAAGGGGGGTCATATGACGGGCGAGGTTCCGGTCGCACTGGTGACTGGGGGGACGGGGCAAGTCGGATCGGTCGTCGTCCGCTTCTTCGCCGAGCGAGGAGTGCGCCTCTTCGTGCCCTATCGGACACACGCGCACTGGGAGCGACTCCGGGACTCGCTCGGCCCGCTGGCCAGCCTCGTCGAAGGGCTCACCGTCGACCTCGCCGATCCCGCGGGTGGCGAACGGGCGGTCGCGGCCGCGCTCGAACGCTTCGGTCGCCTGGATTGGGTACTGTGTCTGGCTGGTGGCTTCCGGCCCGGTCGTCTCGTCGAGACGGGGCAGGAGGTCTGGCAGGAGTTGCTCGCGCTCAACCTCTGGCCGACCGTCTCCGCGCTGCGTGCGGCGCTCCCGCATCTCCTCGCGCAGGGTTCCGGGCGGATCGTCACCGTCGGTGCCCGAGCCGCGCTCGATCCTGGTCCGGGTGCCGTCGCCTATGCAGCGGTCAAACAGGCGGTGGTCACGCTGACGCTGGCGGTCGCGCGCGAGTGCCGCGGCACCGGCGTCACGGCGAACTGCATCGCCCCGGCGACGATCGACACGCCGGCCAACCGGGCCGCCATGCCCACTGCAGACTTCACCAAATGGGTGAAGCCGGAACAGGTGGCAGCGCTGCTCTGGTACCTCTGCTCCGCGGAGGGAGCCGCCCTGAACGGTGCCGTCATCCCGTTGGTCGGGGGGCAATGAGCGCGGCATCACTCCCACGCGTGGGTCGGCATATCGAGGCGCGGCGTCCCATCCCAGGTCGCACCGTAGAGGTGCCAGCGGAAGGCCTCCTGGAGCGCGCGCAACGTGGCGGTGATCGCTTCCGGGATCGGTTGCCCTTCGGGAGTGAACCAAGGGGCGATCGGCTCGGGAGGCAAAAGCTGCTGCACGTGCGTCGGGATTTCCGGGTGGGGCGCACCGTCCCACGAGATACCGTAGAGATGCCAGCGGAAGGCTTCCACGAGGGCGCGCAAAGTCGCTTCGGTGATCGGCCGGTCGAAGCCGTCGGCGCTCACCAGGACCGGCACCGGTTCGGGCGGGCGGACCACCTGGGCGTGGGTCGGTATCGTGCCGCGGTGGTCGCGTCCGTCCCAGCTCGTCCCGTAGAGGTGCCAGCGGAAGGCCTCGACGAGCGCGCGTACCGTCGCATTGATTGCATCGGCCTTCGGTCGGCCCTGACTGTCGAACCAGAGCGTATCGCCGAGATCCCAGCTCACGACGATGTCCCACAACGTGCGGAGCTCGCGCCCACGGGTATCGCGGGCGACCGCCTCGATGGTGTAGTTGCCTGGGTCCAGCCAAGCATCCAGCGACACGGCCGGCTGGTCACTGCGCGCCTCGTAGGAGGCCACGCGGACGACGAGCTCACGCAACGGTCGTTCCGACTCCACCTGAACGCTCACGCGCACCCTGCCTGGAGGGACCGTCGCGTAGCGGGCTGGTTCCACCGCGACGAAGCGCATCCCGATCCCGGGGGCTGGTGGAGCCGGACGCGGTTCCGGTCGACTCGGCGGTGCCGGGGACCGCGATCCTCCTAGTCGACAACCAACTTCGGCACAAAAGAGCTCGGCGAAGCGCGCGACGTCCGGTGTCACCCGGCGAGCGAAATTGGTCAAGAACGACTCGGCCACGACGATCCCGAAGACGCTCTGGGTGTCCTCGCGCAGGAGCGGACCGCCGCTCATCCCTTGGACAGCATCGACGTCCGTCGCCAACAGGGCGGATCCGATGGCGTCTAACCGCCCCACCGGCGCGAACCAGAGCGTGCCGAACGGTTTGTCGCCCGGATAGCCGGCTAGCGTCGCCGACCAGGAGCGATTCTCCAACTCGCTGTCGGCCAAGGCAGCCAGCGGCAGGCTCCCCGCCTGGTCACCCAGGGGGCGATCGAGCAAGACGACACCGAAGTCGTACGTCTCGTCCGGGCTGATCCCGCCCTCCACCCAGCCGCGCGGCACTGACCCGTCAGCCGCAGAGGCGGTTCCGAACGGGGTCACTAGCTGTCCTCGCTGACGGTCCGCTCCAGGGATGACCACGAGACGGGTAGCCCAACCGCCCCGTTCAGCGAGATAGAGGCAATGCGCTGCTGTGAGAACGACTGCCGGTCCGATCAGCGTCCCGGAGCAGGAAAACAGGGCGCCGTCAGCCGCTTCACCGACGAGCAGGACGATCGCTGAGGCCGGCAAGCTCGTGGTCGGCGTGACGCGCACGCGGTCGTCCGGCGGGAAAATGCGCTGGTAGCGCGCGCGTTCGGCAGCTTGGGCGAGCAGCATTGGCGAAGCAGGAGCGAAGCCCGCTGGCGGTCGGACGAGCGCCTGCGGATCGGTCATGGCACCGGTCGGAGCGAGGACGCCGTTCAGGTTCGCCCCGATGAGCGTGAGCAGTATCGCGACGACCCAGCGCTGCATGGCTCCGCTTTCCTTCCCTGCGCGCCGCGCTTCGTCCACTCTCCCTGTCGGCAGGCGGAGCCGGCAGCGAGAGGGAGCGCGCTTCGGCTCCTGTCTCGTCGGAGAGGCTCGAAGGCGAGACGCGTCGCACGACGCATCGCCGTTCTCGTTGGCACTGGAGAGCGCTCGGCGCGCCGAAGACCGGTCGAGCGAGGGGTCATCGATCTAGTCTACGGCAACGTCAGGAGAGGACCGTCACTGCCCTGGACACAGCGTACTCGCTCCCCAGCTCGCGCACGAATGATACTGCGGGAAGACCGGACGACACGAGGCAGTCGGCCAGCCTGCATGTCCAGGGTGAGCTGGTTCCAGTGATGCCGTTGTCCCGCCCCATGCTGAGCTGCGCAGTCAGGGGGGAGCTTGCACACTGGAACACGCGCGAAGTGGGCCGGTGTCTGGCGCGCGGATGCCAACGCGGGAGGGCGCGATCGCTCGGCGGATCGATGGTCCGCCACCTCGTCGCGCAGGTTTTAGCGGCACACGCGAATGCCTCGCCCGAGCGCCGAACCCGGTTCGGGACGCGCACCGGGCGGGAAGACGATGAGAATGGACAGCGACATAATGAGCGCATCACGCAATCCGGCAAACCTTGGAGTAGTTCGGTATCGCACTCGTCCCGGTCCGGTGTGCAGCGACATGCCCGGCTGCCCACTCCCGCCCGCTCGGGAAGGCTTCCCTCTCATCGTTTCCTCGGGGATCGCGCGCAAGCGCCGGATCGCGTGCGAGCCGGACAGCGCTGGCGCGCTCGCCGCGATGCCCGTTGCTGGCAGCGCGCGAGCACGCCGACGTGCGCTCGATCGCTCAGCGCACCGCGTGCACGAGGGGAAGCGTTGGTGCAGTAGAGTAGGGCGAACGTCCTGCTCGACCGCCGAGGTCGGCGGGCGAACCGCGTGAAGGATGGAGGGAGGGAACACGAACGATGACCGCAGAGCGAGACGAACGGCGCGCGCTGGTGATCGTAGCGCATCCGGACGACATGGAGATCGGTTGCGGTGGGACGGTCGCGCGCTGGGTGGAGGAAGGCTGGACTGTCCGGCTCGTCGTGGTGACCGATGGTGGAGCCGGCGGACCGGACGACGCGACCGACGTGAGCCCGGAAGCCCGCCGGCGCATCAGCGAGCAGCGCAAGGCGGAACAACGCGAGGCAGCCCGGATCCTGGGGTTAGCGAGCGTCGATTTTCTCGACTATCCGGATGGCCAGCTGGAGCCGACCCTGGAACTCCGACGGGATCTGGTACGCCTGATCCGCCGCTACCGGCCGCAGGTGCTGGTCATCCCCTCACCGGAACGGACCTGGTCCCCGGCCTACCAGGTCGGGCGCTATCACCCCGATCACCTGGCGGTCGGACAGGCCGCCTTGGCAGCCGCCTACCCGGCAGCGGGGAACGCTTGGGACTTTCCCGAACTCTTGAGCGAAGGGCTCGCTCCGCATTACGTCCAAGAGATCTGGGTGATCAACGCACCGGTGCTCAACCATGCGGTCGACATCACCACGACGCTCGAGCGGAAGCTGGCTGCGCTCCGTGCCCATCGCAGCCAGTTCGGGGACCGGCTGGCGCTCGTCGAGCGCTGGCTCCGGCAGGCCGCCATGGAGCGCGGCGTCCGGCACGGCATGCACTATGCCGAGGAGTTCCACCGCATCCGTGTCCGCGAGCCGTTCCCCTTCCGACGGTGAGCGAGAACGACGGTCAGTGAACGACTTGGGCAGGGGCGGGCCGAGAGACGACCGCGGAAGCTCACCTGGCAACGATCGCGGTCGCGGATCCCCGCTGAGCCGGTTCCGCTGCACCGAGCCGTCCAGGAGCCCGAGCCCTCCGGTCCGGAATACCTGGCGCCGAGCGCTTCCCCATCGACATCGAGCGATCCAGTGGCGCGCCTGCCTCTCCGAGGAATGGTCGGGACGAGCCACGCGAGGAATGCTTCTCGGACAGTCCTCGCGCCACAACGCGATTCCCAATCCTCGCTCGAGCAGGGCGATCCTTCGGCCGCGTGAGGATGCGCGAGCGTGTCCTGGCGCTCCTGCGTCGATGTCAGAAGCGAGACCGGCAACAGCCACCCAGCCGAGGGTCGCGAGTTGGCATGCGAGTTTCCCTGCTCGAACTCCGCGCTCGGGTGACGCATGCCGGTGACGGGGATCCCAAAACATCGCTTCAAGCAACTCCACGTTTCACCAACGAATCAGCGGCGGTGGAGGGCCCTTTCCCTCGTTTCGCTGCTCGCCTGTCGTGCGGAGCTGGTGCGGATCGCCTCGTTTCCGCTGCAGTGAGGAAGCCCGAACCAGTTGACACGCTCATTCGTCGTCTCCTCGATCACAGTCGGGTGCGTGTCCACGTCACGACGAGAGCAGATACCTGCAGGAAAGCCGCTCGGCCAGCGAGGTACCCGTGCCCAGTTCGCTCGTCCGCAAGCTCGGTGTGTCTGGCTAGCGCGAAACCACGGGTCCCAAGCCCCCGTCAAGCCAGCAGACGCTCATCGACCACACACGTGAGCAGAGAGCGAAAGAATGACCGGCATCCAGCGTACGACCACACCCAACCGGAACTCGTTGAACCGAAAACGTCGAGGGATCGAGGAACGCGGCAGCCTCCGGAGACGGACTGATACGGCAGTCCAATGAACGGACGTCGCGGTCATCGAGCAACAACCTCGCGAGGCGAGCACTTCACTGCATCGGCAACTCGTGCGACACTGGCGAGCGGCGCGCAGGGAGCGCGTGACCCTCGCGCGTTCGGTCAGCAGGGAGGATGGTCAGGATGACTGGAGAGACGATCGGTCGCTTGACGGCAGCGCTCCGGTTCCGCTGCATCGGCCCCCATCGCGGCGGGCGTGTCGTGGCGGTGACTGGGCACCCGGACGATCCGATGGTCTTCTACTTCGGTGCCTGTGCCGGAGGCGTCTGGAAGACGGAGGATGGGGGGACGACCTGGTGGAACATCTCGGACGGGTTCTTCCAGACCGCTGCGGTCGGTGCCATCGCGATCGCGCCGTCCGACCCGAACGTGCTCTACGTCGGTACCGGCGAAGCCTGCATCCGCGGCAATGTCTCCCATGGGGACGGGGTCTACAAGTCGACCGATGGCGGCCGTACCTGGGTCAACGTCGGCTTGCGCGATACCCGGCATATCGCCAAGATCCGCGTCCATCCACACGACCCTGACCTCGTGTACGTCGCGGCGCTCGGGCACGCGTTCGGCCCGAACGAGGAGCGCGGCGTCTTCCGCAGCCGCGACGGTGGGCGAACTTGGGAGCGCGTCTTGTATCGGGACGCCGAGACCGGGGCCATCGACCTGGTCATGGACCCGCACAATCCACGCATCCTCTACGCAGCGCTCTGGCAGGCACGCCGCTGGCCCTGGAAGCTGGTGAGCGGTGGTCCCGGCTCCGGCATCTTCCGCTCCACCGATGGTGGAGAGACGTGGGAAGAGCTGACCCGCAAACCCGGCCTCCCCAAGGGGATCATCGGGCGCGTGGGACTGGCCGTCTCCGCCAAGCCGGGGCGACTCTGGGCGCTCGTCGAGGCCGAGGACGGGGCGCTCTTCCGCTCCGAGGACTACGGCGAAACGTGGGAACGGGTGAGCGAGAAGGGGGATCTCCGCTGGCGCGCCTGGTACTTCCACCACCTCTGCGCCGATCCGGTCGATCCCGACACGCTCTGGGTGCTCGACCTCAAGCTCTGGAAGTCGATCGACGGAGGGAAGACCTTCAGCGAGGTCCCGACACCGCACGGTGATCACCACGACCACTGGATCGATCCCAAGAATCCGCTGCGCATGATCAACGGCAACGACGGTGGCGCGTGCGTCAGTTTCGACGGGGGACGCACCTGGTCGACGCAGTTCAACCAGCCGACCGCCCAACTCTACCACGTGACCGTCGACAACCGCTTCCCCTACTGGGTCTATGGCTCCCAGCAGGACAATACGGCGATCGCTTTGCCCAGCCGCTCGGTCAACGGGGCCATCACCACCTGCGAATGGGAAGAGCCGGGAGGCGGCGAGAGCGGGCACATCGCCGTCAAGCCGGACGACCCCGCTATCGTGATCGGGGGAGCGATCGGGAGCGGCGAGGGGAACGGGAGACTGATTCGCTACAACCGCCGAACCGGCGAGCAGCGCAACATCACGGTCTGGCCGTACGAGACGAGCATGGCAGAGGGAGCGGAGTCGCTCCGCTACCGCTTCCAGTGGACCTTCCCGATCCTCTTCTCGCCGCACGATCCGAACACGCTCTACGTCTGCTCGCAGGTCGTGCACCGCTCGCGCGATCTCGGCTACACCTGGGAGGTGATCAGCCCGGATCTCACGCGGAACGACCCGGACAAGCTCCGACCCTCCGGTGGACCGATCACGCGCGACAACACCGGTGCCGAGGTCTACTGCACGATCTTCGCCTTCGTGGAATCGCCCCACCGACCGGGCGTTTTCTGGGCTGGCACGGACGACGGTCTGGTCCATGTCTCGCGCGACGGTGGCCAAACGTGGGAAAACGTGACCCCACCCGAGCTGCCCGAGTGGGCGACAGTCGCGTCGCTCGAGGTCTCGCCCCACGACCCGGAGACGGTCTACCTGGCTGCACACCGCTACCGACTCGATGATCCCGCCCCCTACCTCTTCGTCACGCGCGACGGCGGCAAGACCTGGCACGCGCTGCGCGGCGATCTCCCGGCCGAGACGATCTGCCGCGTGCTCCGCGTCGATCCAGCCAAGCCGGGCCTCTTGTACCTCGGTACCGAGACGGGACTCTGGATCTCGCTCGACGACGGCCAGCACTGGCACCGCTGGCAGGGGAACCTCCCGATCTGCCCCATCTACGATCTCGTCGTCAAGGACGATGACCTAGTCGTCGCGACGCACGGTCGGAGCTTCTGGATCTTGGACGACGTGACGCCGCTCCGCCAACTCGATCCGGCTCGGCTGGACGAACCAGCCTCTCTCTTCGCTCCGCGCCCGACCATCCGCTTCAGGACCTATCCCGGATACGGCAGCGAGGTGCCCAACACCGTGAGCTACCGCTGGGCCGGTCCGATCGTCTATGCGGCCTGGGTCACCGAACAACCGACCGGCGTCAAGGAGGCGCGACCGCTCGACGCTGGTCAGAACCCGCCGGACGGAGCGATCATCACCTACTACCTCTCCGAAGAACCAGCCGAGGTGACGCTGAGCATCCTGGATGCGGATGGCCGCGAGCTGCGGCGCTTTTCCAGCGAGAAGCCGGTCGATCCGCTACCCGATGTGCCGGACGAGAAGAAGCCATCCCTCCCCCCACGCCTGGCCAAGACTCCTGGCTTCCACCGCTTCGTCTGGGATCTCCGCATCGAAGGTGCTCGTCGGGCTATCGGTGACAAACCCTACGAGGGATACTTGGTCGGCCCGCGCGTGGTACCCGGCACCTACCAGGTTCGCCTGACCGTGGGCGACCGGAGCTGGACGCAACCGCTCGAGATCCGTCCCGATCCGCGCCTCTCGGTCACCCGCGAGGACCTCGTCCGACAGTACGAGCTGCTGGTGCGTATCCGCGACAAGGTCTCGGAAGCCCATGATGCCATCAACCGCCTGCGCGACACCCGGCGCCAACTCCTGGAGTGGCGCGACCGCTTGGAGGCGAGTGGCGCTGCTGCCGATCTCGTGGACGCCGTGCGGAGCATGATCGATCGCCTCGGAGCGCTCGTGGATGAACTCTTGGAGCCACGCATGGACGACCCGCGCCAATTCCCACCACGCGCGCCAGCGCGGTTGGCGATCTTGCAGAGCTTCGTCGATAGCGCGGACGACCGCCCGACAGCTGGTGAGCAGGAGGTGTATCGGCTGCTCGCCGCCGAAATCGACGCAATTCTGACACGCGTGCAGAAGGTCTTCGACGAGGAACTCCCGGCCCTCAGCCAGCGGCTCCTCGAGGCTGGGGCGAACCCGATCGTGCCACGCAGCGTGCTCGCCCGACCGTAACGAGACGAGGCATGACGGCCAGACGCCGCGTCGGAACGCGCTCCGGCGCGGCGTCTCCGCACGAGCGCTCACCGAGGCGATCAACCGAGCGGCAGACGCAACCGGTTGCCACCGAGGACGTGAAAATGGAGGTGGAAGACGCTCTGACCAGCATCGGGGCCGACGTTCGTCACTACCCGGTAGCCACTCCGGTCGAGCCCATGCTCGCGCGCGACCTTGGCTGCGACTTGCAGGCAGCGGCCGAGCAAGAGCGGATCGCTCTCCTCCGCGTCGGCCAGCGACCGGATATGCTGGTTGGGGACGACGAGGAGGTGGACGCGCGCCTGGGGGTGGATATCCCAAAAGACGGTCACCGCCTCGTCCTGATGGACGAGGCGAGCGGGCTGGCGACCTGCGACGATCTCGCAGAAGATACAGACATCAGCCATTCCCTTCCCTCCTCGTTCGTGAGGTCGGCATGCCAGAGCTACCGGAAGTCGAAACCATCCGCCGCACTCTGGCGCCCGTTCTCATCGGCGCGCTGGTCATCGGCGCGCTCCGCGGCGAGCGCCCCGAGGATATTCTGCTCGATCCGTGGCCGTCATTCGTCCGTCGCGTGCGCCGGCACCGCATCGTCGCACTCGAACGTCGCGGGAAGTATCTCGCTGCTCGCTTAACGAACGGTCACCGACTCGTGATCCACCTCGGCATGACCGGGGAACTCCGGCTCAGCCACCCTACTGCTGCCCCTGGAAAGCATTGTCACCTGGCACTGGTCATGCGCACGCCGCGACCGTTGCCCCCTTCGCTCGTCGATCGGCGGCAACGGTTCCTGCTCCGCTATCTGGACATCCGGCGATTCGGGCGCATCGCTCTCCTCGACCAGGCAGGCTGGGAAGCCTTCTCCAGGCGACTCGGCCCCGAGCCGCTCGATCCGTCCCTCGACCCACGCGCGCTCTGGTCGCGTCTGCGCGAGCGTCGGACAGCGATCAAGGCTGCACTGCTCGATCAAGCGCTCCTGGCCGGAATCGGCAACATCTACGCGGACGAGGCCTTGTACCAGGCGCGTCTCCATCCGGCACGGCGCTGCGAGACGCTCTCCCTGGACGAGGTCGAGCGGTTGCTGGTCGCGCTGCGCAGCGTCCTGTCGGCAGCGATCGAGAACGCCGGAACCACCATCCGCGACTACCGCGACGGTCAGGGACGAGCCGGCTCCTTCCAGTCCCGGCTCCAGGTGTACGGCAAGCCGGCTGGTACGCCCTGCCCACGCTGCGGAACCGGACTCGCGCGGACCAGGATCGCTGGCCGGAGCAGCGTGTTCTGCCCACGCTGTCAGCCCCTCCACTGAAGCCCAGCGCTGTCACGCTCCCACCGAGTCCAGCTGGTTCAGCCGACCGGCGAATCGGGCAGCGTCTCAGCGTCCGGATCGAGCACAGGACACTGCTCGTCGGAGGGAAGGAGTTCCGGATGCTTGAGACCGCTGCCGGTCAGGAAGAGCACCACTTCGGCATCGGGAGCCAGCCAACCGTTGGCCCTGAGCTGCCGAACCGCCGCGACGGTCGCCCCGGCCTCGGGCGAGACGAGCACCCCCTCGGTCGTCGCGAGGATCCGCATCCCCTCGAGAAGTTCCTGATCGCTCACCGCGACCGCTGTGCCACCACTCGCCCGTACGGCTGCGAGAACCAGTTCGTCCCCGATAGTCGCGGGGACACGGAGCCCGGGCGCGATCGTCTGCGCTCCTTCCCACGGTCGTGCTCCGATGGCGCCGTCGTGAAAGGCGCGCACGAGGGGTGCGCACCCGGCCGGTTGGACGACGACGAAACGCGCAGGTGAACCAGCGAGCAGCCCGAGCGTCGCGAGTTCGGCGAAGCCTTTCTCCATACCGACGATGCCGGTTCCCCCACCGGTCGGATAGACGATGACGTCGGGAAGACGCCAACCGAGCTGCTCGACGAGTTCGAACCCCATCGTCTTCTTGCCCTCGGCACGGTAGGGCTCGCGGAGCGTCGAGAGATCGACCCACCCGCGTTCGGTGGCGAAGCGACGCACGAGGCGCCCGCAATCGGTGATGAGGCCACGCACGCGGTAGACCCGAGCACCATAGGCCAGGCATTCCCGAACGATGCTCGGCGGCGTATCCATCGGGAGGAAGACGAAAGCCAGAAGACCAGCGCGCGCTGCATAGGCGCTGAGCGCGGCAGCGGCGTTCCCGGCTGATGGCAAGGCGACCGCGCGAGCCCCGAGTTCGATCGCCCGACTCACCGCGACGGCCAGACCGCGAGACTTGAAGCTCCCGGTGGGGTTCCGACTCTCGTCCTTCAGCCAAAGCCGCCGCAACCCCAACGTGCGAGCGAGCCGCGGCGCTGGAAGGAGCGGTGTGCCACCCTCGCCCAGCGTGAGCCGGAAGCGGGGATCGCGCACCGGCAGGAGTTCCGCATAGCGCCAGAGTGTCCAGGGGCGAGCAGCCAGCTCGGCAGGGTGAAAAGTCCGGCGGGCGCGCTCTAGATCGTACCGAGCAGCCAAGACGTGACCGCAATCCGGGCACGTTCCATGCCATTCGTCAGCCGAGACGATGCGTTGGCACCCGGTGCAGACGAGATGCGAGAGCGTGCTCTCCAGCATCCGAGAAAGCCTCCCTTCGCCCGCATTCTAGCTCTCAGGATGCGGCAGAGACTGCGTCGAGTCGTTCTGTGCCCTTGACACGGACAAGCTCAATGCGTTATGTTCGAGTGGTCGGCGTTCTGTGCCGGTTCGCTGCTCCATCAGCGACCTGGTCTTCGAAAGCGTGACGACAGTCCGGGACGGGAGGTGGAGGGAATGCGGATCGCGCAGATCGCGCCCCTGTACGAGGCGGTACCACCCAAGTTGTATGGCGGAACCGAGCGAGTCGTCTTCGCATTGGTCGAAGAGCTCGTCCGGCGCGGGCACGACGTGACGCTCTTCGCCACAGCGGACTCCCAGACGAGTGCTCGGCTGATCCCGATGGCCCCCTCCGGCTTGCGTCTGGCGGGGGCGAGAGACCCGATCGCGCTGCACGTTGCCATGCTCGAAGAGGTGTACGCGCGTGCTGACGAGTTCGACATCATTCACTCCCACGTCGATTATTTGACGTTCCCCTTCGCTCGCACCGTCACGACACCGACGGTGACCACCCTGCACGGCCGGTTGGACATGCCGGAAACGCGGCGCGTGCTCAGTCGCTTCACCGATCAGCGCTTGATCAGCATCAGCTGGAGCCAACGGGCACCGCTGGCTGACTTGCCACTGCGCTGGGTCGGCACGGTCTACAACGGCGTCCGTTTGGAAAACTTTCCCTTCCGACCGGAACCGCAGGATCCACCGTACCTCGCCTTCGTGGGCCGGATCTCACCGGAGAAGCGCCCGGACTGGGCGATCGAGGTGGCACGGCGGTCGGGACTCCCGCTCAAGATCGGAGCCAAGATCGACCCTGCTGACCGCGACTGGGCCGAAGCGCACTTCCTGCCCCTGCTCGGCACCCCCGGTGTCGAATACCTGGGAGAGGTCGATGAGCGACAGAAGGCCGAACTCTTGGGCGGTGCGCTCGCTCTCCTTTTCCCGATCGATTGGCCCGAACCCTTCGGCCTGGTTCTCGCCGAAGCGATGGCCTGTGGCACTCCGGTCGTGGCCTTCCCGGGTGGCGCCGTGGAAGAGATCGTCGTCGATGGCGTGACCGGGTACATCTGCCGCTGCAAGACGCTCGACGAGATGGTCGAGAAGGTCGGGCAGATCGATCGGATCGATCGCTCAGCTTGCCGCCGCCACGTCGAGCAGCACTTCTCCAGTATCGCGATGACCGACGCCTATGAGGCGATCTATCAGGAGATCCTGCTCGAGCAGGCGGTGACAGCGCTCCGTGGAGACGGACGATTCGCTGCCCCTCTCCACGGGGAAGAACGGATCGGCACGCGCCTCCCGGAGCGCGCAGGGCGACTGGCAGCGAGCGGCTTCACGACTCCTGTTCCGCTGGACCGGTGAGGAGCGTTCGCACGACAGCACGGTAGGCCTCGGTATCGGGCTCGGGCAGCGCCCGCAGGAAGACGTGCGTCACTCCGAGCGCAGCGAGGCGAGCCAAGCGAGGCCGCAGATCCCGCGCCGGCCCGATGAGACAAAGTTGCGCGACGAGTTCCGTCGGAACCAGCCGGCGGACGAGAGCTGGATCGACCGAGCGCCGAATATCGTGCCACGGGCGTCCCGCGCGCAGCAGGTCGTCGATCCGCAGGAGCCGGCGCAACTCAGCGATGAGGCGCTCGACATCGAAACCCGGCACGACGACCTGCTGGGCCATACCGGGAAGCGTGCAGAGCAACGCGAAGGGGAGTTTCCGTTCCTCGAGCACCGGCTCCGGATCGTCCGTGATCACGAGGTTGGCGCGGAGGAAGACCGGAAACGAGGACGGATCGCGCCCGGCTGCCGCGAGATCAGCGTGCAGCGTCGGGAGCAGCTGGGCCAGAAAGTGTTCGCTCGCGAAGTCCGCGATCAGGATGCCATCGGCTGACCGGACAGCGAGCTGCAGGGCCTGTCGACCGAGCGCCGCAAGATAGATGGGGAGATGCTCCTGGAGCGGAGCGATGCTGAGGGGCCAATCGCGGACACGGAACCGCGTTCCCTCCAGCGACGCCCGATACGGCGGCTGCCACCATTGCCGGAGCAGCGCGATCGCCTCCCGCATCGTCGCGAGCGGCGCATCAGCCGGAATGCCGAGACCATACGCGTAGAACTCCGGCTGCCCTCGACCGAGACCGAGAAAGGCCCGTCCACCGCTCAGCCGGTCCAGCGTCGCGACAGCCATCGCGATCTGCACGGGATGGCGGAGGAGCGCGCTCGTCACGCCCGTACCCAGACGGATCCGCTCGCTGCGTCCCGCCGCAGCACTGGCGACCGCGATCGCATCCCACCCATCGGGATCCTCGCTCAGCCAGACCGAGTGGAGGCCCGCGCGATCTGCCGCAGCGATCGTCTCGAGCGTCCAGTTCACCGCCGCGCGCGGATCCTGTGCTCGCGCCCAGCGGTGAGGCGACAGATCGAGGCAGAACTCCATGGTTCGCACTCCGCGAGGTGATCGACCCTATGATCGCCAGGCCAGCGAGGCAGGAACCACTCTGGCTCCACTCGGCCAGCCAGCTATCGCGGTGTCCGCGCGGGGGGACACCTTGCCCCCTCGGCAAGGACTGTACCATGCGACAGGCCGGGGCGCGGCACAGCGGCCATTCGACCTGGCCGGCTAAAGCCAGTCGCACGATGGAGCGCGAACAGGATTCTGCCGGTGGCACCTCCGTCGGAACGATGCAGGGGTCACCCCTCGCACCACGAGGATCATCACGTGAGGGGCCTCGCGTGCGTTCAGCTCGCCCAGCGAGAGCGCTCTCGCTCGCTCCCGAGATGCCGGACGGAGCCGAGAGCCCGGGCGGCGCGGCCAACACGACGAGGGTAGGGCAGCGCGAGAACACAGAAGGAGGCAAAACCGCAAGAAAAAGCCCCGACGATCCTCGGTTCGGGTTTCCTACTCCCCTTGCGGGTTTCGGATTCCCAGCCTCGAATCGTCGGGGCCTAGTTACAGGATACTCATCGCGCACTCTCGAGCAAGAGAAATGCGTTACAAAAACGCAACAGTTTTCTGGGGTGATGGGTCTCCATATCAGGAACGGAGGCGCCGGAACAGCCAGAGCGCACCACCGACAGCCCCGACCAGTGGGGCCAAGGCTAAGAGCCCTAGGCTGAGCTGGGTGAGACCGATCGCTCCACCGGAAAGCAACACGATCGCCAGCTGGAGAACCAGCCCAGCGACGATGACCAGCAGCGCGATCGTGAGCCCGCGACTCTTCGGGCTCTCCGGCGTACTGCTCGCCGGTTGCCTCCTCTGGCCTGCCCGGCGCATCGGCTCGTTCACCTCTCACGCCGTCGCGCTGCTCGCCCGCGCCGCGAGGTAGGCGGCGAGCTTGTCGCGTGCCCGTGCCAGGCGCTCCAGCGAGCGCTCCGCTCCGAGCACGCGCAAGGTCTCGAAGAGTCCTGGCGAGACCGTGCGCCCAGTCACCGCAACCCGGATGGGCATGAAAAGCTGCCCCGTCTTGAGCCCGAGTTCCTCGGCGAGCCTCCGCAAGCGCTGCTCGAGATCGGTCTCGTCAGCAAAGTTGGCCTCACGCAACGTCTCGATCACTCGGTCCAGCGCCTGAAGTACGCGTTCCGGCTCCATCTTGCGCTGCAGCAAGAGTTCGGGGTCGTAGTCATCGACGTCGGCGAAGAAGAAGCGCGTCAACTCCGGTACCTCGCTGAGCAGCTTGGCACGATCCTTGACCAGCGCGACGACTTCCCGGACATAGGCGAAGGCGGGACTCGCCGGATCGTCTGCTTCCGGCCCGACCAGCCCTGCAGCGCGCAAGAAGGGGATGCAGCGTCGCGCGAACTCGTCGAGCGAAAGAATGTGATTGATGTAGTACTGGTTCATCCAAAGCAGCTTCTCGAAATTGAAGCGCGCTGGGTGCGGATTGACTTCCTCTAGCCGGAAGAGCTGGATCAACTCCTCGCGGGAGAAGATCTCGCGCTCGGCATCGTACGCCCAACCGAGCAGTGCCAGGTAGTTGATCATCGCCTCGGGGAGATAGCCGAGGCGCTTGAACTCCAGGACTCCTGTTGCGCCATGCCGCTTGGACAGCTTTCCCTTTCCGTCCGGACTCAGGATGAGCGGAAGGTGACAGAGTACCGGCATCTCCCAGCCGAAAGCGCGATAGAGCTGCGCGTGAAGCGGTGCGGACGGAATCCACTCCTCGGCACGGAGAATGTGGGAGATCTCCATGAAATGGTCGTCGACCACATTGGCGAGATGGTACGTCGGGAAACCATCCGACTTGAGGAGGACGAGATCCTGGAGCAACCGATTCTCGTAGGTGATCTCGCCACGCAAAAGATCGACGATCGTCGTGGCGCCCTCGAGCGGCATCTTGAAGCGGATCACTGCTGGCTCGCCGCGGGCCAGTCGTGCTTCCACCTCTTCCGGTGGAAGGAAGCGGCAGTGCCGATCGTAGCCCGGCGGCTCGCCGCGTGCTCGCTGTTCCTGGCGAACACGCTCCAAGCGCTCCGGCGTGCAGAAGCAGTAATAGGCGTGACCGTGCTCGACCAGCCAGCGAGCATGCTCCTGATAGAGGGGAAGTCGCTGGCTTTGGATATAGGGACCATATGGTCCGCCGATATCCGGGCCCTCGTCCCACTCCAGTCCGAGCCACTTCAATCCTTCGATGATGCCGGCGATGCTTTGACCGACCAAGCGCGCCTGGTCGGTGTCTTCGATGCGCAAGATGAAGGCGCCACCGTGCTGGCGAGCGAAGAGCCAGTTGAACAGCGCGGTCCGCGCTCCGCCGACATGGAGGTCACCGGTCGGGCTCGGTGCGAAGCGAACCCGTACGCGTGCGGTCGTCATCGTCCATCTCCTCGCTTTCGAGCGCCGCCTCGCTGCGCTCGAAGACAAGTATGCTGGACTCGGCACGAGCACGTGCAGGGAGTGGATAGATGAGCCGAGACGACCGCGGTGTTCTTTTCGATCTGGACGGTGTCCTCATCGACAGCGAGCAGGCGCATTTCGAGGCCACGCGCCAGGCATTCCGCCACTTGCGCCTCCCCGAACTCACCGAAGACCTCTACCGCAGCCAGATGATCGGCCGACCTGACCGGGAAGCGATCGCCGCAGCGATGCACGCGCTCGGCATCCCCTCCAGCTGGCTCGAACCGGTACTGGAAGCCAAAGCGAGGTTCTATCGGGAACTCTTGGCCACAGGCAGCGTCGACCTCTTGACCGATGGCATCGCCGCGGTCCACGCCGCGCTCGAGGCTGGCTATCCAGTCGCCCTCGTCACCGGGGCGCTGGCCGCCGAAGCGCACTGGACACTCCGCACCGCTGGCCTGATGGGCCGGATCACGACGGTGGTGACGGCAGAGGACGTCCGCGCCGGGAAACCGAACCCAGAGCCCTATCGCACCGCCTGCATCCGGCTCGGGGTCGAGCCTGGACGGAGCGTCGCTGTCGAGGACTCGCCAGCTGGAGTCGCGGCGGGACGCGCAGCAGGGTTGCGAGTCCTCGCCGTCGCCCGCCGCCCCTTCCCCGAGCTCGCCGCAGCCGATCGGGTCGTCACCGTCCTCTCCTGGGAAGCGATCGCCGACCTGTTGGCTCGCCCACGCTAGCTCACCAACTCCGCCAGTTTGCGAGCGAGCGCGATGTCGCGCTCGGTAATTCCCCCTGCTTCGTGGGTGGTGAGCAGCAACTGCACGCGGTTGTACCGAATCGTGATATCTGGGTGATGGCGCGCTTCTTCAGCGAGTTCGGCCACGCGGTTCACGAAAGCCATGGCTTCCCGGAAGTTCTTGAAGGTGTAGGTACGAACGAGCGCATCGCCCTGGCGTTCCCAACCGGGGATCTCCTGGAGAAGAGACGCGATCGTGGCGTCGTCGAGCCGTGCCATGCGAACCCCCTCGTCGTCCAGTAGTCCGTCGGATCGATTGTACCATCGTAACCGGATCGAGACTTGCTGAGAAGACGCTGGGCTATTCTTATTCTCTTC
Source organism: Thermomicrobium sp. (assembly GCF_053493975.1). Classification (NCBI taxonomy): domain Bacteria; kingdom Pseudomonadati; phylum Thermomicrobiota; class Thermomicrobia; order Thermomicrobiales; family Thermomicrobiaceae; genus Thermomicrobium; species Thermomicrobium sp. The sequence goes on along the minus strand of NZ_JBRBZA010000051.1, from coordinate 23,971 downwards.
AGAGACTGTTCATATCCAATCCTTCGCCGATTCTTCCACTCGAACACGATCGCACACGGAATCGCAGAGAACGACGAGGCTCTAATTCATAGTTGGCCCTCAGATTTGACATCTGCTGCACGCACTCGTATACTCCCCGCCCGTGCGCTGGGGGACCAGAGGGGTCCCCAGCTATCTGCCGATCGCGTCCTGCAATCGGCAGGAACGCCATGGAACAGGGAGGGAAGGGATGCGAGCAGCACTGAAACAGCTGCTCCTACTGGGCACACTCGCACTTTTCGCCTCGGCCACGCCGGTCGCCGCGGCACCGACACGCAGCGACGATCCGACGACAGCGATCCCAGCTGTCGCCGCACTCTGGGTTCAGTTGGACGGATTCGCCCGCTTTCAGGGCAACGGTCCCACCTGGACGCTCGGTCCCGCCATCCGGGCCATCGCGATCGAGCCGTATCAGGAGGCACCCGGTGGCGCTCGCCTCGTCTACTACTTCGACAAGGCCCGCGTCGAGGTGAGCGACCCGGCCGCTGCCGACTCCCGGCAGCTCACGCTCGGCTTGCTGGTGCGCGATATGATTTCCGGCTCGCTCCAAGTCGGAGACCGGCGTTTCATACCGGTCGCACCAGCTGACATCCCGGTCGCGGGAGACGTGACCCAGAACGACCGTGCTCCCACCTATGCATCGCTCCGAGCAGTCGCGACGATCGGCGACGCCGCCACTGAGCGCCGTGCCCCCGACCGCACCGGTCAGCTGGTGACCGCTGCCCTCCGACGCGATGGCCGGGTCGTGTCCGACGCCGTGCCAGGGTCATCCGTCCACATCGCCGTCTACGAGTCCACGAGTGGGCACAACATCCCGAGCATCTTCTGGGAGGCGCTGCAGCACCAGCCCTTGCCGTGGCTGACACTGACCGGCTATCCGCTCACCGAGCCGTATTGGGTGCAGACGCGCGTCGCCGGTACCGAGCGACTCGTCCTCGTGCAGGCATTCGAGCGACGCGTGTTGACCTACGACCCCACCAATCCCCCCGGCTGGCAAGTCGAATGGGGCAACGTCGGGCTCCACTACCGGCTCTGGCGCGGGATCGCCGGTTCCCCGGACCCGGAAGTCCACGCACTGGCCAGTGGCATGCCCTTCGGTGACGTGCTGGTCGCCGCCGCTCGCGCTGCACGAGTCGACCCGTATCTCTTGGTCGCCCTGGCCACCGTGCTCACCCACAACGATCCACTCGCAGCCAACGCGCGGGGACTCGGACTGCTGCTCGTCCCCCGCGAGCGACTGGTCAGCGAGCCATACCCGCTCGATCCGAGCGTCAACGCGCGCCTGGCGGCCCAGTTGTTGGCCCAGGCGATCGCCCAGGCAGGCATCGAAGGCGGACTCGCCCAGTATCTCGCCGCCTCCGGCAGCCGTGCGCGTCCGGACGATGTCCTGCACACCGCCGACGACCTCCGTCAGCGTTTTCCGCCCGGTGCCTCCGTGCCGAGTGGCCCAGCTCTGACCGAAATCGGGCGCGGACATGCTGCCTTCTACGACCCGAGTTACGATGTCGCCTGGTGGGAGCGCACGCTCGCAGCCTATGCGAGTTGGGGTGGCGCCGTAGCCGACGCTGCGCCTGATCCGCACGGCTACTATTGCGTGCACCCCGACTTCCGCCCCGGTCAACGCCTGCTGCTGATCGCGAACGGTCAGGCACTCTGGTGCACGATCGGTGACACGGTCGCACCTGGTCACATCGCCGCCTGGCGCAGCCGCTGGGTCATCGAGTTGTCCTGGCCGACCTTCGGCGCGCTCGGTCTCGACCGGCACAACGAGGTCATCGTCTGGGGACCAACCGAGTGAGCGAGTCACTGCTCGTCGCTCATCGACGCGAGAACCGTCGCTGCGGTAACATCGGCTCGCCGCTCTCGACCCCTGCGTGCGCTCACCGGGAAGAGGAGGGACCATGGAAGCGCTGACGCAACTGCTCCGCTTCAACCACTGGGCCAACCGGCTGATCGTCGAGCACTGCCGATCCGTCGATCCCGCCCTGCTCGATGCGCCGCCACCGCCTGGTGTCTATGGATCGGTCCGGGCGACTCTGGCGCATCTCGCCTGGGCAGAAGCGCTGTACGTCTCACGCTTGCGCGGCGAAGAGCCGGTCGATCTCCCGGCCGATGCCTCGCTCGACGAGATCGCCACCTCGCTCGAGCGCACTGGACGCGAACTGCTCGAGCTCGCAACGAGCGTTCCAGGCGACCGAGTGATTTCGTATACGTCAGCCGTTTTCGGGCCCGTCTCGGTCCCCGCTGCAGCGATCGTCGCACAAGCCATCGTGCACGGCTGTGATCACCGGTCGCAGCTGGCGGTGCTCTTCACCCAACTGGGCGCACCGCTCCCGGAACTCGATGTCTGGCGCTTTGTCGGCATCCGCCGTTGAGCACGACGATCAGCGGCGTCCGAGAACGACCTGGCGGACCGCCTGGATCGCCCGCTCGATATCCTGGCGCGTCACGTCGAGATGCGTCACCGCTCGCACGCGGTAGCGACCGACCGCACCCATCCGGACGCCTTCGGCGAGCAGCGCTTCGGTGAACGCTGCAGCCGTCATTCCCGTGTTCTGGACGTCGAAGAAGACGATGTTCGTTTCCACCTCAGCGGGATCGAGTCCGATCCCGGGAGTTTCCGCCAGCCCTTCGGCGAGGAGCCGCGCATGCGCATGATCCTCGGCCAATCGCTCGACATGGTGCTGGAGCGCGTAGATACCGGCTGCGGCCAAGATGCCAGCTTGGCGCATCGCGCCGCCGAACATCTGCTTGTACCGGCGAGCTAGCCGCATCGTCTCACCGTCGCCGGCCAGCACCGCGCCGACCGGGCAGCCGAGCCCTTTGGAGAGATCGATCCAAACGGTATCGACCGAGCGGCACCAGGTCGCGGCCGGTATACCGGTCGCGACCACAGCATTGAGCAAGCGAGCACCGTCCATGTGCACCTTGAGACCTAGCCGATGCGCGGTCGCGCACACGGCCTGCAGCGTCTCGATCGGCCAGATTTTCCCACCGCCTCGATTGTGCGTGTTCTCGATGCAGACCAGCGTCGTCGGTGGCGTGTGAACGCCATCCCCGGGATCGGCTGCCGCTTCGACCTGCTCCGCCGTGAAGACCCCCCGCACACCGTCGACGAGGTAGGTCAGCACACCGCACACGAGTCCCGGTCCCCCGGCCTCCGACGTCACCGGATGGGCGGTCCGCTCGATGATGATCCGGTCACCTGGCTGGGTATGGACCTTGATCCCGACGAGGTTGCACATGGTTCCTGACGGGAGGAAGAGCGCTGCTTCCTTCCCGGTGAGTTCGGCTACCATTTCCTGCAAGCGATTGACCGAAGGATCTTCACCCAGCTGCTCGTCGCCGACCTCTGCCTCGGCCATGACCCGGCGCATCGCCGGAGTCGGTCGTGTCACGGTATCGCTGATGAGATCGATCATAGCCCGATGTTCCTTTCTGTTCGGCTGCAAACTGCCACCGGTATCGATGGCACCAGCGTACTCCGATCCGGCAGCGCACACCGCTGCGAGGCGGCGCTTGCTCGCGCCTGGCCGCGTCTCCGTATACTACCGCGGATAGGCTGGGGGCGGGATGGGAGGCAACGTCGCCACGGAAACGGCGGCCACCCGGGCAACGGCGTGGCGGCTCTTCGCCGGATCGCTCTTCAACGAGGGAGCGATCGGCTTCTTCTTTACGCTCTGGCCTCTCTATATCGCGTCGCTCGGCGCCTCGCCGGCCGAGATCGGGCTGGTCATCGGAGCGTCCGGCGTCTTGCGCCTGCTTTTCCTGCTTCCCTCCAGCTGGCTCGTCGATCGTTTTTCGCTGCGACTTCTGGTGGCTGGGATGCGCGCCGTCGCCGCGCTCGGCTTCATCCTCTGCGCACTCGTCCGCGAATGGTGGCAACTCTTCCCAGGATTGATCGCCATCAATGCTGGTGTCATCGCCTTTCCAGCGCTGAGCACGCTCATCGCTGGTCTCGGTCGCGCGAGCGAGGAGCGCACCCGCTACTTCACCCTGATCTACACCGTCGCTCCTTCGGTCGCCACGATCCTCACGCCGGCCGCCGCTGGCTGGTTAGCGGAGCGCTGGGGACTGCGCACGACACTCGTCGCTGCCAGTCTCGCCACCGCTGCTGCCGCGGCCACCTTCGCGACCGTGCGGGTTCCCGAGCATGCGACTGCCTCGACAGCCGGTGGATCGTATCGAGAACTGTTGCATCACCGCTCGATCCTGCTTTCAGCCGGGCTCATGGTCGTGACGATCGGCGGCATGATGCTCGGGTGGGTGCTGGCGCCGAACTACCTTCAGGAGGTCCATGGAGTCAGTCTCGAGCGGATCGGCTGGCTCGGCTCGATCGCTGCCATTGGGAGCACGCTCTTGAGCATCGGTGTCCATCGTAACCGCTGGCTGCAAGATCCCTTCAACACGCTCCTCGCGGCGACGGGAGCGGTGTCAGTGGGCTTTGCGCTCCTCCTGCTAGGACGCGATTTCAGTGTCTTCCTCGTTGCCTATCTCTTGCGTGGAGGATTTCTGGTCGCTTGGTCGGCATTTTATTCGGTCTTCGGAATCATCACACCGGAACACTTGCGCTCGCGCGTCTTCGCTTTAGCCGAGATTCTCGGCGGCCTCGGCACGACGGCCGCCCCGTTCCTCGCGGGCTTCCTCTACGAACTCGATCCACGCCTGCCGATCGCCGCTGGCTTGGTCTGCAGCCTGGCGCTTCTGTTCGCAACGAGGGCAGTGCACCGCGCAGCTCGGGTGCGGAGCACGACCATGCTTTCTGCTGGCTGACCGAAAGATGCCCAAGATCATCCGCCGTCCCCGTTCACCGACCGAACGCACCCAACGAGCCGCCGAGTGGGCCCGCTGGTTCACTGGCGACCGCAGCATCACCGCGTATCGGCGAGAACTCGCGCAGCTGACTGGACTCGGTGCCGATCTCGCCTGGGAACTCGTCAGCGATCTGGCACCGCTCTTGGTCGAGCGCGTTCCGGCCCAATTAGGTGCCCAAGCTCTCTTGGCCACCGTCACGCTGGTGGCAGCACAGCCCAAGCCGCGAGAGGCAGGCTGGGCACTGCTGGCGACCGTCACCGAAGAACTCACCCCAGCGCATGCCCGTACCGTGCTCGAAACATTGGCCTTGGGCTGGCAGGCGAGCTCCACCGCGCTCACCAGCACGCAGCGCCGCCAGGCGATCGAGCGTGAACTCCGATGCGTGATCCGTCGACTCGCTGCCGGTGGCGGTGCTGGCCTCGATGCGCTCAGCGCGGTCGTCGCTGTGTTGGGCACCTCGGAGAGAGGCGACGACAGCGCTATACTGGAGAGCACCGAAGGGCCTTACCGGGAGCACGGCCGGGAGGAAATGGCCCAGCCACCGCAGACCGGGGCAGGGAGAGCGGAGGTCGAACGATGAGCGCGCAGGTTTGGCTCGGTGTCGTGTTCCTCGTGCTCATCGTGATTTGGATCGTCGAACTCGTCTGGATCGCCCGTTCGGCGGAAAGCTGGGGACAAGACGCGCTGACCATGGTTTCGGGAGCAGCGATCTTCTTCGTTCTGGCAGCGCCGGTCGCGCTCCTCGCACCGGGGCTCGTTCAGCGAGTCGCCGATTTTTGGGAGGCATTGGTTCGCCCGTTCGGGACGCGAGCGCACCAGCGACGTCAGAGCACCCCACGCCTCGTCATGCCGGGGAAAACGGTGCTCCTCGAGCAAGAGCGTATCCGGATCGGCCGTTACCAGAACAACGACATCGTGATCGATCACCCGACGGTTTCGGCGTATCATGCTGAACTCGTTCGGCGTCCGGACGGCCGATACGAACTCCTCGATCGCGAGAGCCGGAACGGCACCAGGATCAACGGCACTCCCGTACGGCAGGCGATCCTGCGGGACGGCGATCAGATCACGATCGGTGCGATCACGGTCCATTATCTGGAGGGATCGAAGACGGTCGAAGCGCTCAATCGAGGCGGTGTTCCCCTCCGGCGGCGTTGAACAAAACGAGACCGCCCGGCGAGGGCAACCGGGCGGTCTTGCCTTCAGTACGAACGAGCGATCAGTAGCCGGACGAGACCGTGCGACGAGCGCGGAAGCAGTCGGAGCAATAGACGGGTCGGTCCTGCCGGGGCAGGAAGGGAACCATCGTCTCGCGACCACAGTCGCTGCAGATCGCCGGGTACATCGGTCGATCCTGGCGCGCCTCACGCGGCTCGCGGCTGCGGTAGGCTGGGGCGTCTCCGCGCCCCGAGCGCCTCGCCCGAGCAGCCTGGCGGCAAGTCGGGCAGCGCGAGGGCTCGTTGGTGAAGCCCTTATCCGCGTAGAACTGCTGCTCGCCAGCCGTGAAGACGAATTGAGTGCCGCAGTCGCGGCAAGTCAGGACCTTGTCTGTGAACCCGAAACTCATCTCTTGGGTCTCCTTAGGACTTCTTGTGGGCACGGAGCATGACCCCCGCCCCACTGGACTCGACTCACTCTAGCCTTGGGGGTTCGCCGCCGAGATGAGTCCGGGGAGACAGGCCCTCGCTGTCGCCTCGACCACGCGCGCGGTACCCTCGGCTATTGATTCATTATAACACACCGAGCGCTACGCCGCAAGAGTCGAATCCTGCCACAGGTAGCGCACACGGCCCGCCCGATGCGCCGAAGATGCTCTCGCGCAGAAGAGGACGCTCGGTCACGGACGCTGCCGGAGTGGGACCGGTCCCCACTGCGCGGCCGATCCGCTGGCTGGGCGAGGCCGGGCTGTCCAGCAACCGGAATCGCGCAAACGAAAGAGCCGGTACCCCCAAACAGGGCACCGGCTCGGACTCGCTAGCGCGCGTAATCGATCGCGCGTGTTTCGCGGATGACCGTGACCTTGATCTGTCCGGGATAGTCCAGCGTGTCCTGAATCTTCTTGACGACGTCGCGGGCCAGCCGCAACGCGCCATAGTCATCGATCTGGTCCGGCTTGACCAGGATGCGGACCTCGCGTCCTGCCTGGATCGCGTAGGCTTTTTGCACACCAGGGAAGGAGGTCGCTACGCTCTCCAGCGCCTCCAGCCGCTTGATGTAGGCTTCGAGCATCTCGCGTCGTGCTCCCGGCCGAGCCCCGCTGATCGCATCCGCTGCAGCAACGATGAACGCCTCGACGGTCCGCGGCTCTTCCTCACCGTGATGCGCCGCGATCGCATGGACGATCTTGGCCGAGCGGCCGAGACGCCGAGCGATATCGGCACCGATCAGCGCGTGCGGTCCCTCGACTTCATGGTCGACCGCCTTACCGATATCGTGGAGAAGTCCCGCAGTCTTCGCGACATTGACATCGGCGCCCAGTTCCGCTGCTAGCGCTCCAGCGATCAACGCGACCTCGATCGAATGCTGGAGCACGTTCTGGCCATAACTCGTGCGGAAGCGGAGCCGACCCAGCAAGCGGATGAGATCCGGATGCAACCCTTGGACTCCCGCCTCCAGCGCAGCCCGCTCTCCCTCTTCCCAGATGATCTGCTCGACTTCTTGACGCGTCTTCTCGACGACTTCTTCGATCCGCGCCGGGTGGATTCGGCCGTCCTGGATCAACTTCACGAGCGCACGCCGGGCGATCTCCCGGCGGACCGGATCGAACGACGAGAGCGTCACCGCTTCCGGCGTATCATCGACGATGAGGTCGACGCCCGTCGCTTGCTCCAACGCGCGGATGTTGCGCCCTTCCCGGCCGATGATGCGTCCTTTCATGTCGTCACTCGGCAACGGGACAACGGTCACCGTCGCTTCCGCGACATACTCGGAGGCGATCCGCTGCATAGCCGTTGCCAGAATCATACGGGCACGCTGGTGCGCCTCCTCGCGAACCTGCTGCTCGAGTTCGCGAACCTGGCGATTGAGGATTTCGCGCGCTTCTTCGATCGCTTGCTGGATGACCAGCTGGCGCGCTTCCTCCAGCGACAGCTGTGCCACCCGCTGCAGCTCCGCCTGTCGCTCTTGCTCGAGCCGAGCGACGTCTTGCAAGCGCTCCTCGATTTCCTTCTCCTGTGCCTGGATCTTGCGTTCTCGCTTCTCCAGATTCTCCAGACGCCGGTCGAGCTGCTCTTCCTTGGCCTGCAGTCGCCGCTCCAAGCGCTCGACCTGCTGGCGTCGCTGCTGGTACTCCTGCTCGAGCTCTTCCCGCAACTTGAGGGCCGCATCCTTGGCTTCCAACAGGATTTCGCGCTGCCGTGCCTCGGCCTCCTCGAGGAGTCGCCGCACCTCGTCTCCCGTCGCTCGCAGGCGCGAGCGCGCTGCCCGCTGCAAGTACAGATACGTTCCGACTGCCGCAGCGATCGCTGCCACGATCGCCGCAGCGACCACCAACACGATCTCCATCGCTGCGCCTCTCCTCGATGCTTCGTTTGGTAATGTACGAGGTCGTCACGCGGATCGGCGGACGACCGTCGGTAGGGGAACTGCCCGCTCGTAAGGATACCCCGCTCAGCGGATGCCCGCCAATCTGCGATGTCACCGGGATACCCGGACTTCATTATGGTACGAGCGACCGAGAGGCGCACCAAAGCAGCCTGCACCCGCCCGATGAGCAAAACGCTCGCTTGACATGGAACGCCCACATGACCAGAATTCTTGGTGTCATCGCGGCTCAGCAATGACGAGGAGGAGACAGACCATGGCCGAACAGCGAGAAGAGAGGTGGCTGACTGTCGCCATGCAGCGGCGCCGTTTTCTCCGGCTCACCGCCCTCGGGGCGGGAATCGCTGGCCTAGGTCTCCTGACGGCCTGCGCACGCCAGGAGGCGACGCCGACTCCGGCGCCAGCCGCGACGCCACCCGAACCGGCCCCAGCACAGACGCCAGCTGCTGCCGCCTCCCCCGCACCAGCCGGCGGCACCTTCGTCATCGCACGTCTCACCGATACGATCACGCTCGACCCCTCGCGCCAGTACGAACTCACCTCACCGATCGTCATGGGCGCATGCTACGAGCGCTTGGTCACCATCCAGCCACCGGATATCCGGACAGTCCAGTTTCAGCTGGCCGAGAAGGTCGATATCAGCCAGGACGTGACGACCTATACCTTTATCTTGCGCGCCGGTCCCCGCTTCGCGTCCGGCAACCCCGTGACGTCGGCTGACGTGGTCTTCAGCTTCAACCGGTTGCGCGAACTGAAGGACAACCCCTCCTGGCTGGCCGACATCATCCAGACGATGGAAACGCCCGACGAGCGCACCGTCCGCATCACTTTGACCGAACCCAACGCCGCGTTCTTGGCCATGCTCGTCTCGCCGAACTTCTCCATTCTCGACTCCCAGGTCGTCAAGCAGCAGGGTGGAACGGACCAGCCAGGTGCAGACAAGACCGACAAGGCCACCGAATGGCTCAACCAGAACTCGGCTGGCTCCGGTCCCTTCGTCCTCAAGGGCTGGGTCAAAGAACAAGAGATCGTCATGGAGCGCAACCCCAACTACTGGGGCTCCCCAGCTCCGCTGGAACGCGTCATCATCCGGCACGTCCCCGATCCCACCGCTCAGCGGCAGTTGCTCGAGCGCGGCGACGTCGACGCTGCCCACAATCTGGACGCTGACCTCATCGCCGAGGTCGAGCGCGCGGGAACTGCCCAGATCGTGCGCGGTGACACGCTCGACACCGAATACTTCGCCATGCACACCAGCCCGACGGTCGGCAAGGAACTGGCCGATCGGCGCCTGCGGCAAGCGATCGCCTACGCCATCGACTACGACGGGATCATCCAGCAACTGCTGCGGGGCGCAGCGGTCCGCCCGCCCTCGGTGATTCCCAGTGGTCTGCTGGGCGTCGCCGAAGCCGAGGACGCCCGCTATCGGACCGACCCCGAGCGGGCCAAGCAGCTTCTCGCCGAAGCCGGGCTGGCCAACGGCTTCGAACTGACGCTCACGTTCAGCAGTGGCGGAACCGAGGTCGGTGGAGTGTCCTCCGAAGTCCTCGCCAGCAAGATCGCCGATGACTTGCGCAAGGTCGGGATCCGCGTCACGCTCGATCCTCGTGCACCGGACGTGCGCCTGGCGGATTACCGAGCTGGGAAGCTGCAATGCACGATCTCCGGGTGGACTCCGGACTTCCTCGACCCGCACGGCTGGGCCATCCCCTTCGGTGTCCCGGGCGAGGCAGCAGCCAAGCGCGTGGCATACGACAATCCGCAAGTCGCGGATCTGTTCCAACGCGCCGCCAAGACCGCCGACCCGCAAGAACGCGCTCGCCTCTATGCCGAGGGACAGCGGCTCCTCAACCAGGACGCGCCCTTCCTGTGCCTCTACCAACCCAAGGCCCAGATCGCGGTCGGGAAGAACGTGCAGGGATACGTGTTCGATCCGGTCATCGGGGTCGATCTGAGCAAGGTCCGCAAGAGCTAGGATCGGCATCCTTCAGCCGCCCGAGGAGCCTGGACGATGTTCGGCCGTTTCGTCCTGCGCCGCCTGCTCGTCACGATTCCGCTCCTCGTCGGGGTGACCGTGGTGATCTTCGCGGTCTCTCACCTGATCCCCGCCGATCCACTCATGGCTATCCTGCCGGAGCGCGCCGCCAACGATCCGCAGACGGTGCAGATGTACCGGGAGCGCTGGGGGCTCGATCGCTCGCTCCCGGAGCAGTATCTCTTCTACCTGCGCAATCTCCTGCGCGGCGATCTCGGCGAGTCGTACACCTCGCGCCGCCCCGTGATGCAGGACCTGCGCGAGCGCTTTCCGGCGACGGTCGAACTGGCGCTGGCCGCGATGCTCTATGCTGTCACGCTCGGGCTGACCTTGGGGATACTCTCGGCCATCTGGTACGAGCGCTGGATCGACCACGTGGCCCGGCTCATCGCCTTGATCGGTGTCTCTCTGCCGGTCTTCTGGCTGGGGCTCTTGGCACTGCAAGTCTTTTATGCCAATCTCCGCCTCTTACCCGGTCCGGGGCGCATCGATCCGCGTCTCACCGCTCCGCCCTTCCGGACCGGCTTCTACACGATCGATAGCCTCTTGGCCGGTGATTGGTCGCTCTTCCTCAACGTGCTCTCTCATCTCGTGCTTCCTGGAATGGTACTGGGCAGTTACGCCATGGGCATCATCGCGCGGATGACCCGGTCGGCGCTCCTCGATGTGCTCAGTGCCGAGTACATCCGCACAGCCCGCGCCAAGGGATTAGCCGAACGGCGGGTCATTCTGGTCCACGCGTTGCGCAACGCCCTCATCCCGACCGTCACGGTGATCGGACTGACTTTCGGGAGCTTGCTCGCTGGTGCCGTGCTGACCGAGACCATCTTCGCCTGGCCTGGTATCGGCCGCTATGCGGTCGATGCCGCGATGAAGCTCGACCTTCCGGCCGTCATGGGCGTGACCTTGCTCATCGCCCTGGTCTACGTCGTCGTCAACTTCCTGACCGATGTGCTCTACGGCGTTCTCGATCCGCGGATCCGCGTCAGTTGAGGAGCGACCGCATGGTGACGACCGCCCGACCAGCCGAGCGCTTGGCAACGTCCCGTAGCTGGTCGGACCGCCCCGGTTTCCGCGTCCTTCGGGCGCTGCTGCGGCGCCCCAGTGCCGCGGTGGGATTGGTCATTCTGCTCTTCTGGATCATCGTCGCGTTCACCGTCACGTTCGTCGTTCCCTTCGACCCGCTGGCGACCGATGTCAGTGCCCGCCTCCAACCACCCAACGCCACGCACTGGTTCGGCACCGACGACCTCGGACGAGACATCTTCCGGCGAACGCTCTACGGCGCACGGATCTCCCTCCCAGCTGGTTTCCTCACGGTCGCTGGCGCCTTGCTGATCGGCTCGGTCATCGGCGCGATCGCTGGCTATGCTGGGGGCTGGGTCGACGTCATCCTCATGCGCATTGCCGACATGGTCCTGGCATTCCCCTCCATCGTGCTGGCGATGGCGATCGCGGCTGCGCTCGGACCGGGGCTCAAGAACGCGCTCATCGCGATCGTCGTCGTCCTCTGGCCGGAATATGCGCGTCTGATGCGCGCGCAGGTGCTGGCCATCAAGTCGCAGGAGTTCGTCACTGCGGCTGAGTCGCTCGGGGCCAGCCGACTCCGTCTCCTGCTCGTCCATATCTTGCCCAATACCCAGGCACCGCTCGTGGTCAAGGCCACGCTCGACGTCGGCGCAGCGATCGTTCTCACGGCAGGACTCTCCTTCATCGGACTCGGCGCCGTTCCTCCCGCACCCGAGTGGGGCGCGATGATTCGGGAGGGACAGCGCCGCTTCAGCCAATGGTGGATGGCGACTTTCCCCGGCTTGGCGATCTTCAGCGTCGTCATGGCGCTCAACTTCCTCGGTGATGGTCTGCGCGACGCGCTCGATCCGCGGCGTCGCGGCCGCTAAGTCGGTCAAGCGAAAGAAGGGGAAAGCGAGGAAGGAGCGAACCGATGCGGAAACTGTGCACGCTGCGCGGGCTCGCGCGGTGGCTCACCTGGAGTCTGATCGGTGCCGCCCTGTACCACCAACTGCGCCGCCCACCCCAGGAACGAACCTGGACCGGCCGGATCGGGCCGATCCCCTACGATTTCCGGCTCCCCTCAGTGGAACGGATCCGCGCGCGCTTTTGGAACCCTGAGGACTCGCGCCTGTTCACTCCGATGCCCTGGGGCATCGGCTGGTCGGTGAACCTCGCTGTGCTCGGCGAGCACCTTCGCCCAGTACGCGAGCGACTGCGAACCCGGGTCACGCGCGCCGCACCCCGCGAGTGAGCTGCCAGAAGGCAGCGATCACCAGGACTACGCCGATCCCCAGCAGGACGGCCGTGATCCCGAAGAGATCGGCTAACGCACCGGCACCGAACACCGGGAAGAACGCGACGCTGTTCGAAACCGTGAAGAAGACCGCCAAAACACGCCCCCGCGCATGTTCCGGCGCCTCGGACTGCAGGAGCGCTTGCGCCGGCGCCCGGACCAGCCCATCGGCCAGTCCGAGCAGTGCCGCCAGCACGATGGCAGCGGCGAGCGCCATCGCCTTCTCGGAGAAGAGATCCGGCACGACGGCGAGCGCCGTCAGGAGCAGACCGCCGCTGAGCAGCGCGAGGTCAGCCGTCCGCTCGGCACTGACCCGGTGCGTCACCGCATCGACCGCCAGGGTACCCAGGACGACGCCGAGGCCGGCCGGTATGACGAGATAGGCGATGTCTTCCTTTGCCAACCCGAGGACGCGCGTCACATACCCCGGTCCGAGCGCCGCGATCATGAGATAGGTCGCGGTGGCGACTGCGAGGTACGCGATCGCCTTGCGCAGCAGGCGACGCCCCGTCGAAAGGCGCACTCCCTCCACCATGTCACGCCAGACGCCCGCGAGCAGCGCCCGGAAGCCGATCGCACGACTGCCCTCGTGACCACGCGTTCGCGGCAGTGCGACGCTGAGGACCGCGCTCACAACGAAGAACAGAATCGTCGCCGCGAGCACCGCACGGACGCCGACGAGCTTGATGACCACCGGGCCGACCACCGCAAATCCAGCGAGTTGCGACACGGTGAAGGTGAGATGGAACAAGGCATTGGCGCGCACCAGCTGCCCAGAGGGAACGATACTCGGCAAGAGCGACCAGAGCGCGGGGCCGAAAAACTGCCCTACAGTCCCCGACGCGAAGGCCAGGACGTAGATCACGGAGAGTGCGGCGAGCGGGCTCCAGCGCGCCTCGACGAAGAGCAGTCCGACCACCGCGAGCGCGCGCAGGAGATTGGTCACGATCAAGAGCGTCCGACGATCGAACCGATCAGCCGTCACGCCGGACAAAGGGCTGACAAGGACAGCCGGTACCGAGAAGCTGAGCACCGCCAAGCCGACAGCGGTATTCGCCGGCAGAGCCGAGCCGGCACGCTCGATCACGCCCTGGACGAGCACGAGCAACGCGAAGTTGACCGCATTCTGGGACGTCTGGGAGAGCGTCTGAACGAGCCAGAGCACGAGAAACGGTCGCTGCCGGAGCAACACTCGCGGCCGGGTTGTCAGCTCTTCCGGTCGTGGTTCGAGCGTCTCGACGCTACCCATCGGTCGGCCGGGGCGGGAGCACGAGCGGTGGTTTCTCCGAGCGGGAAACGAACGACTTGAGTCGTCGCCGGAACTCGTGCCGCGGGAGCATGATGCGCCGGCCACACCCGAGGCAGCGCAGCCCGATGTCAGCCCCCACCCGGACGACCACCCAATCGGTCGCCCCACACGGGTGCGGTTTCCGCAAGCGAACGACATCGTCGACGCGGACATCGAGCGTCATGCTCGCCTCCCGCCAGGGAGTATAGCGATTGTGTCGATCGGGACGTCCGGTGCTAGACTGCGCTGCGGTGGGAGGGAAGCGCGTGTTGATCCGATTCATCCTGGCTGTCGGCTGGCTCATCGCGGTACCGCTCACCTGGGCCGCAGCGATCTGGTTGATCGTCGCGCGCAATGTGGGCGCGATCTCCGACTTCTGGGCACCCATGCGGCTGCTCGCAGCGGCTACCTTCCTGGCGGCGCCAGCTCTCACCTTCCTGCCGCTCGAACGCGCGACGCGCGTTCCTTTCCTAGGCATCGAGGCGATCGCGGGATGGTCGACGACCCTCTTCGTTTGGACCTTCGTCGATCCGTCTCGACTGCGTAATCCACTCGCGATCTCGATCGTGCTCCTCCCGCTCCTCGTCGCCGTCTCGACGCTCTTCACCGTGCTGAGTGCCGCGCTCGAACATCGCTGGGCAACGAGGGCCGGAAAAGAGACCGATCCCCTGCGCGCCCGGCGACGCGGCTATGTCCTGGCGCTCTTCGTGGTCGGCTGCCTGCTCTTGCATTCTCTGGAGGCACTGACGCTCATCAATGCCGCTATGCTCGGCTTGATCGCTCTCCTGGCCGAAGTGATGGCTATGGCCTGGTTCGCACCGGTTCGAGAAACGGGAGAACGACGCGGTGGCGCGACTGGGAATCGACGTCGGTGGAACGAATACCGACGCGGTCCTCTTGGACCGCGTTGAGGTTCTCGCCTGGGCCAAGGAACCGACGACACCCGACGTGAGCACCGGCATCTTGCGCGTGGTACGCGATGTCCTGGCGCAGGCACGGATCGCCCCGGACGAGATCCGCGCCGTGATGCTCGGGACCACCCACTTCACCAATGCCGTCGTGCAGCGGCAGGAACTCGCCCGTATCGCGGTGCTCCGCCTCGGGCTTCCAGCGACTGCATCCATCCCACCACTGGAGGATTGGCCCGATGACCTCCGCGATGCCGTTGCGGGATTCGTCGCGCTCCTTCCCGGTGGGCACCAGTTCGATGGCCGCGAGATCAGTCCGCTGGATCACTCGGCACTGATCCAGGTCTGCGAACGGATCGCGGAACTGGGAATCCGTTCAGCGGCAGTCACCGCCGTCTTCTCGCCAGCGACACCTGCCCACGAGGACGCGGTGGCCGATTTTCTCGCCAGCCGAGTGCCAGGACTGCACATCACCCGCTCCCGCGAGATCGGACGGCTCGGACTTCTCGAACGCGAGAATGCCGCTGCCCTCAACGCCTGCCTCGTGCCCCTCGCCGAGCGGACGATCCGGGCCATCCAGGACGCGCTCGGCGAGCTCGGACTGGCGGCACCGCTCTACCTCAGCCAGAACGATGGCACGCTCATGACAGCCGATTTCGCCACTCGCTATCCTGTCCTCACCTTCGCGTCGGGACCGACCAACTCGATGCGCGGCGCGGCTGTCCTGAGCGGTCTGCACGATGCCATCGTCCTGGACGTCGGGGGGACGACGACCGATGGTGGTGCCCTGGTCAACGGCTTTCCCCGCGAGGCATCGTTCGCGGTCACGATCGGTGGCGTCCGCACCAACTTCCGCATGCCGGACGTCGTATCGATCGGGCTGGGCGGAGGTAGCCTCGTCGCGCCGGACGGGCGGAGTGTCGGTCCGCGCAGCGTCGGATTCCGGCTGATGCAGGAAGCCCATATCTTCGGCGGCAAAACGCTCACCGCCAGCGATATCGCGGTCGCTGCCGGACGAGCGCGCTTCGGAGATCCAATGTGCGTGGCCGATCTCTCTCCCGCGGTCGTCCAACGAGCTCTCGCGATCATCGACCAGCGACTCGCCGAACTCGTCGATAGCCTCAAGACCTCCGCCGGACCAGTTCCCGTCATCGTCGTCGGTGGCGGAAGCGTCCTCGTACCGGACCGGCTCGAAGGAGCGAGCGAGGTGATCCGGCCACCCTACGCAGCGGTCGCCAACGCCATCGGCGCCGCGATCGCCCAAGTGAGTGGTGAAGTCGACCGGATCGTCTCTCTGGAGGGACAGACGCGGGAGAGCGCATTGGCCGCCGCACGCGAAGACGCTCGTCGAGCAGCCATCGCCGCTGGTGCCGACCCAGCCACCGTGAGCGTGGTGGAGGTGGAAGAGGTGCCCATCGCGTATCTGCCGTCGAATGCCGTCCGGATCCGCATCAAAGCAGTCGGGGATCTCCGAGGAGGCTGAGGCGATGTGGGAGTTGGACGAGGAGAAGCTGGAGGCCATCGCCATCGGGGCAGGCATCTTGGGCACCGGCGGAGGCGGCAATCCCTATTACGGCAAGCTCTATGTCCGGCGTTTGCTGCGAGAAGGACGACGCATCACCATCGTTTCTCCCGAAGATGTGCCAGACGATGCCGTGGTCGTCTCGGTCGGGGGGATGGGTGCACCGACGATCGGCATCGAGCGGATCCATCGGGGCGACGAACCACTGGCAGCCCTGCGCGCGTTGGAGGCGCACCTCGGCCGGCGCGCGACCCATCTCGTTCCGGGGGAGATCGGGGGAGCCAACGCACTCCGGCCGATGGCCGTCGCGGCCCTCGCTGACCTACCAGTCGTGGATGGTGACGGGATGGGACGCGCCTTCCCAGAACTCCAGATGGATACCTTCGCGATCTACGGAGTTCCAGCGACACCAGCGGCCTTGGCCGATATTTTTCACAACATCATCGTCTTTCCCTGGCTGCAGGACGCCGTGACGTTGGAACGCTACGCTCGGGCCGTGACCGTCCAGATGGGCGGGGCAGCCGGCTTCGCCTTTCCCGCCATGAGCGGGGCGGACCTGCGCCGGACCGTGATTCCCTACACGGTGACGTTGGCCCTGCGACTCGGAGAAGCAGTGCTCCGAGCCCGCCGCGAGCACCGTGACCCGATCGCTGCGGCACTCGCGGTCACCGGTGGGTGCGTCCTCTTCCGCGGTAAGGTGGTCGACGTGGAGCGCCGGTTAGCCGCCGGGTTCGCGCGGGGAGTCGTTCGACTCGAGGGGCTCGGCGAGGACCGCGGGAGCGAGCTCCGCATCGATTTCCAGAACGAGAACTTGATCGCTCGCCGCGACAGTAACGTTCTCGCGGTCGTCCCGGACCTCATCTGTCTCGTCGATCGAGAGACAGCCGAACCAGTCACGACCGAGGTGGTTCGCTACGGCTTGCGCGTCGTGGTCCTCGGTATCCCGGCACCAATGCTCCTGCGGACCCCGGAGGCACTCGCGGTGGTCGGGCCACAGGCCTTCGGCTATCGCGACGTCGTGTACCGTCCGTTACCGGGCCTCTACGGGGGAGACCGCATCGCGGCCGAGCGACGCGCTGAGGCGCTCAGGAAACCGCGTTGACGAGCATCATACGCAAGAGATAGATCAGCAACAGGGCGACGAGCGGCGAGAAATCGATGAACCCGGTGCGAGGCATGACCCGGCGAATCGGGGCGATGATCGGCTCGGTGATCTGGAGCAGGATCTGGGAGATCGGCCAGCGAGCTCCCGGATCGAACCAGGAGAGGATCGCCCGAGCGATGATCGCGAACTGCATGACGGAGAGGAAAGTGAGGAGCACATTCAGTACCAGCGTCACGGTATGGAATCCTCCAGTTCGCTCAACTTGCTCAAGCGTACTCCCCAGCGACGTCAGCGTCAAATCGAGTCGTTTCGCGTACAATGGCGCGGGTGTGCCGGCGGAAGTGCTGTCCGATGAGCAGGAGGGAGCAGCAGTCGACGATGGGTAAGGATGTTCTGGTTCTGACATGGAAATACTTCTCGGCTCGCGAGGAGATCGCACGCTTTCTCGAAGAGCGCGGTTGCCGTTTCATCGAGAAGGAGATCCGCTACCCGGTCGACGAGGAGCAGCTGTGCGAGTTGGTCCGTGACGTCGACGGCTTGGTCGTAGGACTCGAGCCGATCACGGCACGCGTTCTCGCCCACGCGAACCGACTCAAGGTGATCAGCACGAGCGGCGTCGGCTTCGACAATATCGATGTCGCCGAGGCGACCCGGCGCGGCATCGTCGTCGCTAACTGCCACGGGGCCAACGAGCATTCGGTCGCCGAACTCGCCTTCGGGCTCATGCTCACGCTGGCGCGGGGGATCCATCGATCGGACCGACTGATGCGCGAGGGCCGCTGGGAGCCCTACTTCGGGGTGGAGTTGTGGGGGAAGACACTCGGCGTCGTCGGACTGGGCCGGTCGGGACGCGCGGTCGCACTGCTCGGACGCGGGTTCGGGATGCGCGTCCTGGCACACGATATCGTTTGGGACACCACGTTCGCCAATGCTCACGAGATCAGCTATGTCCCACTCGAGAAGCTCCTCCGCGAGTCGGACTTCGTCTCGCTCCACGTCCCGCTCACCCCGGATACCCGGTACCTGATCGACGAACGAGCCCTCGCGCTCATGAAGCCGACCGCCTTCCTCATCAACTTAGCCCGCGGTTCGGTCGTCAAGCAGTCGGCACTCGTCGAGGCTCTGCGGCGTGGTCAGATCGCTGGGGCCGGTCTCGACGTCTTCGAGGTCGAGCCGATTCGCGACAATCCGTTCGTCGAGTTCGAGAACGTCGTCATGACACCGCACCTCGGCGGCTCGACCGAGGAGGCACGCGAGCGCACACTCGATCTCTCCCTAACGAACGTCTGTAACGTGTTGAACGGACGGCCACCGCATCATCAGGTCAATCCAGAAGTTCGCATCGGTAACTGAGGAGGCAGGGATGCTGCGCGACGAGCAGAAATCGTTCTTGCTGCGGTTGCTGGATGCTCCCAGCCCCTCTGGTTTCGAGGAAGCGGCCGCACGTATCTGGCGCGAGGAAGCCAGCCGCTTCGCCGATGACGTCTGGGTCGATCACAACGGCAACAGCTACGCCCGCTTGAGAGCGAACACCCCGACTGTCCTCATCGAAGGTCATATCGACGAGATCGGGCTCATGGTCACCCACATCGATGACCAAGGATACCTCTGGTTTCGTGCCATCGGCGGCTGGGATGACCAGATCTTGACCGGGCAACGCGTCCGCATCCTCACGCGACAAGGCCCGGTCCTCGGCGTCATCGGGCGCAAACCAGCGCACCTGCTGTCGGAGGAAGAAAAGGGACGTGCCAGTCGGATCAAGGATCTGTGGATCGATATCGGCGCGCGCGATGGCGACGAGGCGCGCGAAGTCGTCCGGGTCGGTGACCCGATCGTCATCGAGCAACCGCCCCTCGAATTGCGGAACCGCCGGCTGGTCGCACGCGGGCTGGACAACCGGATGGGTGCCTTCATCGCGTTGGAGGCACTGCGGGCGCTCGCCGCTGAGCGCCCGCCTCTGGATATTGTCGCGCTCGCGGCGACGCAGGAAGAGATCAGCTTCCTCGGTGCGCGGGCAGCAGCCTTCGGGCTAGAGCCGATCGTGGCGATCGTCATCGACGTGACCCACGCGACCGATCATCCGGATGCCGACAAACGGGGTGCCGGCGACGTCCGTATCGGCGGGGGTCCCGTCCTCGATCGCGGCTCGATGGTCCATCCGCTCGTCTTCGAGCGCTTGTTGGCGGCCGCCGAGGCGGAAGGGATCACGGTTACGCTCTCCGCTGCCCCGGTCCGCACCGGGACCGATGCGGATGCCATCGCCCCGGCCCGGGCCGGTATTCCCTGCGGGCTCGTCTCGGTTCCGAACCGGTACATGCATTCGCCGAACGAGTTAGTGAGTCTGGACGACCTCGACGCCGCGATCCGCCTGATCGCTCGCTTCGTCCGCGACCTCGGGCCGAGCCCGGATTTCCGTCGACAATGAGCGGACTCAGGCCGGCGTCCAGAGCTCGACTTCCAGATCATCGTAGTCGCGTGTGCGAGCTCCCTCGCCCAGTGGACCCTGCAATCCGCGCTCGATCGGGCGGTGTGCTCGCTGCAAGCGGTCGAGCACGGTTTCCCAGGCAGCGCGCTCCGGCACGACGACCGCGAAGCGAACGAGGCCACGGCATCCTGGCGGTGCGGGATCAGCGCGACGGCTGTGCCAGATGTTGAGGCCGAGATGATGGTGATAGCCGCCGGCAGCGACGAAGAGCGCCCCGGGGTAGGAGCGCTGGGTGACCTCGAATCCGAGCAGCTCGGCGTAGAAGCGCTCGGCCAGCTCGAGACTGGAAACCTGGAGATGCACGTGCCCAATACGGGCGGTCGCTGGCATCTGTCTCCAGGGATCCGGACTCGCCTCGAGCTCGCGCAGGAGATCGCGCACGTCCAAGGGCACGGTCGTCATCGCCACGACCTCGCGCCGCGAGCGTGGCCACTGTTCGCGCGGCCGATCAGCGTAGATCTCCAGCCCATTCCCTTCGGGATCGGAGAGATAGAGGGCCTCACTCACACCGTGATCGGACGCGCCAGCGAGTGGCCAGCGATGCTCGACGAGATGCCGGAGCATGCGAGCCAACTCCATGCGAGCAGGTAAGAGGATCGCTGCGTGATAGAGACCCGGAGCACGTTCAGGTCGGGGTGGAGCCGCCGGATCCCATTCGAGGAGGAAATGCGGTATCGAGGAATCAGGCGGCAGGACGGCCAGCAGGCGATCGCTCACGGGCTGGATAGTATAGCCGAGCATGCCGGCATAGAAGCGGCTGACGAGTTCCGCGTCGGCGATACGCAACGTCACCGGTCCGAGCCAGGTGCTCGCTGGCAAAACGAAATCCGACACCGTGGACTCCTTTCGCTTAAACGGTTCCGATGGCAAGAATAGCAGCCCGGCGACCTGGTTCACGAGAGAGGACGGAAGATCCGCCATGATCCAGCGGCTGACCACGGAACGCGTGACGCCGGAGAGCTGGGCCCTCCGCGTCACCTACTGGCAAAGCCTAGCTGCTTATCGCTGGGCGAGCCAGCTGGCCACTGGCGCGTCCGTGCTCGACGTCGGTTGTGGAGTCGGATACGGGTCAGCTGAGCTGGCCCGAACCGCACGACTGGTCATCGGTCTCGACCTCGATCTCCCCACGCTCCAGCGCGCACGTCGCCGTTATGCCGCCTCGAATCTCGCCTGGATCCGTGCCTCGGCCGAACGGATCCCGTTCCGTGCCGCCTCGTTCCAGCTCGTCTGCTGCTTCCAAGTCCTCGAGCACCTCCCGGATCCAGAATGCTTTCTCCGCGAGGCACGTCGCGTCCTCGTTCCTGGGGGACGCCTGATCCTCACGACTCCCAACCGGCCAGCCGTCTTCAGTGGGCTGAACCCCCATCACGCCCAGGAATACGACGAAGCGAGTCTGCGAGCGCTGGTCACCAGCATCTTTCCGCGAGTCGAACTCCTGGGAGTGTTCCCGAGCGCTCGGGTCCTCGCCTACCGCACAGCCAATCGCCGACTCGTCGAGCGCATTCTTCGCCTCGATCGGTTGGGGTTGCACCGGCATCTTCCGACCGAACTCCGTGCATTCTTGCACGCGGTCGGCACGTTCGTTGTCCGCCATTGGCTCAACCAGCGCCAGCGCGAAGTCGTCGCCAGCATCGGTATCGACGACTTTCGCATCGCAGCAGGTGATCTGGCTCGAGCGATCGATCTCGTCGCGATCGCATGTAACGAGAGGGACACGTGAGCGTTCGGCGATCTCGAGCTCCCCTCTTGACGAACGGGTACTTCAGGACTGACAATGAGACCGAGCGATTCGCACGACGCAGAACCGTCGGCAGAAGGGAACAGTGGTCGGGAAGGGGTTCGGCGATGGTACTCAGTCGAATGGTCGGGGCACGTGTCCGTCGCAAGGAAGACCCGCGGCTCATCACCGGCTCGTCACAATACGTCGATGATCTTCAGCTCGGGGGGATGCTGTACGCGGCGTTCGTCCGCAGCGCGTATCCACACGCGATCATCAAGCGGATCGACCCTTCGCCCGCCTTGGCTCTGCCCGGCGTGGTCGCAGTGATCACGCACAAGGAACTGGGACAGTGGCTGAAGGGAGCAGTCCAGTTGGGCGCGGGCGAGGGGGAGGGCGAAGCACCAGCCCAGCAAGAGGATCAGGCTGGTCCACCCCAGCACGAACTCCTGGCGATCAACCGCGTGCGCTACGTCGGACAGCCGATCGCCGTCGTACTGGCGACCGAACGGTATCGCGCCTATGACGCGGCTGCTGCCGTCGAGATCGAGTACGAGCCTCTGCCCGCGGTCGTCGATCCAGAAGAGACGATGAAGGAGGGCGCGCCCCAACTCCATGCGACGGTGAAGAACAATATCGCGATGCATACCAGTCATCAGCACGGGGATATCGAGAAGGCGTTCGCTGAGGCCGACATCATCGTCAAGCAGCGTTTTTATCAGCAACGCCTCGTCTCGGTTCCGATGGAGCCACGCGCAGTGGCTGCTGCCCCCGATCCGCTGACACGCGGGGTCACCGTCTGGTCATCGACGCAAGCCCCACACAATAACCGGAATTCGCTCGCTCAAGCGCTCGGCTTGAGCCATGGGCAGGTGCGCGTGGTCGCTCCAGAGGTCGGCGGGGGCTTCGGCGCCAAGATCGGTGCTTATCCGGAGGATATCATCCTGGCTGCGCTCGCCCTGCACTTGCACCGACCGGTCAAGTGGTACGAGACACGCTCCGAGCACTTCATCGCCACGAACCAGGGTCGTGGTCAGGTAGCGTACTATGAACTGGCCGCAACGAAGGAGGGACGCATCCTCGGCCTGCGGGCCAAAGTGATCCAGGATCTCGGAGCCTACCCCAAGGTCATGCTCCTGGCGGGACTGACTGCGATGATGTCCGTCGGGGTCTACGATATTCCCAACCTCTCGATCGAGACCTACAGCGTGTTGACCAATACCACGCCGGTCGGTGCCTATCGCGGCGCTGGTCGACCAGAGGCAGCCTACTACATCGAACGGATGATGGACCTCTTGGCCCGCAAGCTCGGCAAGGATCCCGCCGAGGTCCGGCGCCTGAATTTCATCCCGCCCGAAAAGTTCCCCTACCAAACGCCGGCTGGTGCACGGTACGATTCGGCCGAATACGAGAAGAACCTGAACAAGGCGCTGGAACTCTCTCGCTATCACGAATGGCGACAGAAGCAACAGGAACTCCGCCAACAGGGTCGTTTCATCGGCATCGGGTTGGCCACCTACACCGAGATCTGTGGCTTCGGTCCCTTCGAGAGTGCATCGATCCGTGTCGAGCCGACCGGTGCGGTGATCGCCTACACCGGTACGTCGCCGCATGGCCAGGGACTGGAGACAGCACTGGCCCAGATCATCGCCGATGAGATCGGCGCAGACTTCGACCAGATCGTCGTCCTGCACGGTGATACGCAGAGCGTTCCCGAAGGCGTGGGAACGATGGGGAGTCGCAGCTTAGCGGTCGGTGGTGGAGCGATGCTCCTGGCCGCGCAGCGGATTCGCGAGAAGGCGCTGCGCATCGCAGCACATCTCCTGGAAGCGGCTGTCGAGGATGTCGAGTTCGCCGACGGAAAGTACCGCGTGAAGGGTGCTCCCGATCGTGCCGTCACGCTGGCCGAGATCGCACGAGCAGCCTACAGCCCCGGTTTGCCACCTGATATCGAACCGGGCTTGGTGGTGACGGACTACTACGCGCCGCCGGGTGTGCTGTTCCCCTTCGGGACGCACGTCGCAGTGGTCGAGGTCTTGCCCGAGACCGGCGAGGTCAAGATCCTCGCGTACTACTCGGTCGATGACTGCGGCCCCCGCATCAACCCGCTCCTCGTCGAGGGCCAGGTGCACGGCGGCTTGGCCCAGGGGATCGCCCAAGCCCTCTGGGAAGAGGTCCGCTACGACGAGAACGGCCAACTCCTCACCGG
>NZ_JBRBZA010000050.1:0-17666 GCF_053493975.1 Thermomicrobium sp. | reverse complement strand
TGTGCTCGGGCTCCGCGAGAAGCCGGTCCCCGAGACCCTGGCTGGACTCAATATCCTGCTCTGGTTCGATGTCGGGCCGAGCGAACTCCATATCGTCGCCGAGGACGACGAGACGCGCGGTCGCTCCCGACGACACGTCTGCTTCGAGGTGGACGACCTCGAGGCAGTACGCGCACGGCTCAGCGAGGCCGGGTACCAGCCGTACGACGCTGCTCCGATCCCGGGACGGCCACGTTTCTTCTGCCGTGACCCCTTCGGGAATCTCTTGGAATTCATGGTCTTCGCCGAGGAGCGCCGCGAGCACTGAGTCCCGTTGCACGAGGCAGGGAAGCGGTTTCTCTCCACTGCGCGACCGATCCGTCTCGGCGATCGGCAAACCGGACCGAGGTCCGGGGCAGTTGGGCGCGAGCGCGGTAGCCTTGCCAGCGTCGTCGACGCGACCCATACTCGACGGAGCGGTGCGGAGAGGCACCGGCCGACGCTGTCCGGTGCCGTGCGTTCGTCGAAGGAGGTGCAGGATGGATCTCGGGTTGCGTGGCAAGGTCGCGATGGTCGCTGCGGCGAGCCAGGGACTCGGCAAAGCCGTTGCGCTCGGTTTCGCGCGCGAAGGTGCCAACCTCGCCATTTGCAGCCGGAATCGAGCGGCGCTCGAGGCAGTCGCCGAAGAGGCGCGGGCGCATGGAGTCGACGTCCTGGCTCAACCGGCCGATGTGACCCGAGCCGAAGACATCACCGCTTTCGTCGAACGCACGGTCGCTCACTTCGGCGGGGTCGATATCCTGGTGACCAATGCTGGCGGCCCACCCGCGGGGACGTTCCAGGACTTCCCCGACGACGCGCCGTGGCAGGCAGCTTTCGAACTGACCCTGCTCAGTGCCGTGCGCCTGATCCGCGGCGTGCTCCCCTCGATGCGTGCTCGTGGTGGCGGATCGATCGTCGTGATGACGTCGTCGTCGATCAAGGTCCCGATCCCCAACCTGATCCTCTCCAACGTCTTCCGAGCCGGGGTCGCGGCCCTCGCCAAGACACTGGCCGAGGAGTTCGCACCGTACAACATTCGGGTCAATAACGTGCTGCCTGGACGCATCGCCACCGAACGCTTGCTCTATCTCGATCGCGTCACAGCCGAGCGCCTGGGGGTCGATCCAGAGACGGTTCGCCAGCGCGTTATCGCGAACATTCCGCTGGGGCGCTACGGCGATCCGGAAGAGTTCGCCAACGCCGTCGTTTTTCTCGCCTCGGAGCGCGCGAGCTACATCACGGGAGCGACGCTCCAGGTGGACGGTGGCTATATCAAGTGCATCTATTGAGCGAGACACCGGACACGCACCGGCGCCCGGGGTACCGGAGACGTGCCAGGGAAGACGTCCCAGGGTGCGGGCGAGTCATCTTCTCGCCGATCCTGTCCGTCCGCTCGCCAGGCCGATTCGTCGGGCCGGCAGCTCGCCCACCGTGAGGACCCCGGCCGTTCGGGAAAGGGAGTCGACACGTCTGGTGGGGCAGCGATCAGCCCCGGATGGACACCCACGCGATCCGCCGCGTTCGGTCGCTGATCGCCGGACGAGGTCTCGCACCGGCGTATCCGTGAGCATGCTCGCCAGGGACGCGCTCGCGGCACGGCACCGTCCAGCGGAGCGTTCTGCTGGCGCCCATGACGCTCGTCCTGCGGACGAGCCGACATCGGTCGCGTCCCTCTCCTGACCGATCGCTCCGGGCGCTGATCGGCGCGCTCGACGGGGGAGGGGGCCGCTGGCTCCTCGGACCGGTAAGGTTCAACCGAGCGGCCAGAGTGGCGAACGTCCCACCCCAGCCAGCGCCGCGACGAGGAGCGCGGCGGCGAGGGCTGCTCCTGCCACGAGCACCGACCAATCCAGCGCACGCATGCGGAGATCGGCGAAGTGCGGTCGGTTCCCGCGCCGACCGACTCCCCGGGCGGCGAGTGCCCAGCCGAGCTGCTGCGCCTGACGGAGGGTCGCGGCCAGAGCGACGGACAGGACCGGGAGCAGGGCACGCAGTCGGGCCATCCCGCGTTCGGGAATGATCCAGCCGCGCGTCTGCAAGGCCTCGGCAGCTGTCCAAAACGTCTGGGCGAAGACGGAAATGAAGCGCAAACCGATGGCGAGAGCGAGTCCCACGCTCAGGGGAAGCCCGAGCCGCACGAGGCTCTGCACGAAGGCACGCTCGTTCGTGGTCGCGAACCACGCGAGCGCGAGGAGAGCCAGCGCGACCACGCGGAGGGCGGCCCCGACTGCCCCCAACAGGCCCGGGAGGGTGATCACGACCGGACCAGCCTCCAGGAGGACCGGCGTGCCGGAACGATCGAAGAGTGGCCGCAACACCAACACGAGGACGAGGAGCGGGGCGAGGGCTCGCCAGACCGCGAGCGAGCGCGCGCGGTCGAACCCGCCTGCCCGCCACAGCACGAGGTGCAGGAATCCTGTCATAGCGAGCAAGGGAAGCGGACTCTGCCAGAGCAGCACCGGCAGCGCCAGCGCGAGGGCGAGCCCGAGCTTGACGCGTGGGTCGATCCGCGCCAGGAACGGGGGAACGCCGGCCGCTCGCGCTGGACTCGCCTCGGGCAGCGGGCCCTCCGGCTCGACAGCCGGGGTCTCGACGCTCTCCGGAGCGGTTCTCACCGGCGCGTGGTTCCCAGCGTGTTCCAATGCAGCGACCAGTTCTGCCGGTTCCAGCGCTGGTGGCAAGCCGAGGGCATGAGCGAGCGCGGTGACCGGCAACGGCACGAGCCCGGCCCTGGTCAGCAGCTCCACGTGACCCAGCACGGCGCGCGGGGTTCCACTGGCCCAGACGCGTCCGCCGGAGAGGAGGACGACGCGGTGCGCACAGCGAGCGACGAAGCGGAGATCGTGGCTGACGACGAGCGTGCTCTGGCCGTTCGCTGCTCGCTCGGCGAGCAGCCGAGCGAGACGATCGCGACCGGTACGGTCGAGTGCACTGGTCGGCTCGTCGAGCACGAGCAGTCTCGGTTGGCGAGCCAGCGCGGCGGCCAGGACGACGAGCTGGCGCTGGCTGCGACTCAGTATCCAATGTGGACGATCGGCGACGAGGGCGAGACCGCACTGCTCGAGCACGGCCGCGGTCCGGGCAGCGACCTCCGCTGGTGCCGATCCGAGCGTCCGGAGCGCGAAGGCGACCTCGTCCCGCGGTGTCGTGCGAACCAGCTGGTGGTCGGGGTTCTGCGCCACATACCCGACGAAACGAGCGAGTTCACCGATCGAGCGCGTGCGGGTCTCCTCCCCAGCCACCAAGACCCGACCACGCTCGGGGCGCAGCGCACCGATGATAAGGCGGGCGAGCGTGGTCTTGCCCGATCCATTGGGGCCGACCAGAGCGACGATCTCTCCTGGAGCAACGGTCAGGTCGATGTCCTGGAGCACCAGCGGACCATCGGCATAGCGGAAGGAGACCTGCTCGAGTCGGAGGACTGGCTCGGTCGAGGCGTCCGGCGGCGTTCTACCCGGTTCAGCTGCAGAGCGAGCTGGCAGCCTGGTCGAAGCCGGAGGCTCTGGCACCAGCAGTGCGTGGTGCGGCGAGATGGCCGGCACGGCCCGAGCGAGGAAGACGCGAGCATCCTCGACCGTGCGGAAGACGGGTAACGGCGTGCTCCCGAGCACCGGCGCGAGCGCCGCGGCCAGCAGCGCCAGCTGGGGCGGATCGATCCCCAGTTCGCCGAGGCGATCAGGGTCAGCGAAGGCGACGCTCGCGGGTGCATCGAGCACGAGGCGCCCACCGGCCAGCCCGAGCAGCCGGTCGACGAGTGGGAGCAGGAAATCGCCATCGCGCTCGGCCAGCACGATAGTCAGGGCGCGTTCCGGCTGGGCGGCCAGTTCGGCCAGTGTCCGTTGGATCTCCCGCTTGCCGAGCGGATCGAGCTGGGCTGCCGGCTGGTCGAGGACGAGGAGCGTTGGCTGGCGAGCGAGTGCCACGGCGATGGCCAGGCGCTGCTTCTGCCCACCCGAGAGGTGACTCACGGGCCGGTCACGCAGCGCCGCGAGGCCGACGACGGTGAGCGCCCAGTCCACGCGCCGAGCCACTTCCTCCGGCGGGTCACCGCGGAGTTCCAGCGCGAACGCGACCTCTTCCGCGACGGAGAGACCGATCAGGTTGGCTTCGGGGTCCTCGAAGACGATGCCGACGCGCTCGGCGAGATCAGCCGGCGATACGCTCGTCGTCTCGTTGCCGGCAACCTCGAGCCACCCGCGCACGACACCGCCGGTCTCGTGCGGCACGATACCAGCGAGCGCTCGGCACAGGGTGGTGAGTCCGCTGCCGCTCGCTCCGACGAGGCCGACGAGCTGACCGGCTGGGATCACGAAGGACAGGTTCTCGAGCGCTGGCTCGGCAGGATCCGCGGACTCCAGGCTGGGGTAACGATAGGTGAAGCGTTCGGCCCGAACAGCGAACTGGACGGAATCGCAGGCGTTCGGCGCGCGTTCGCCAGCCGGCGAGTGCGGGTCAATCTGCATGCCAGCTCGATCCGATCAGCCGCGCAGCATCAGGGCACCGGCTCGCAGCGTACCGGAACGGTTACGCTTCGCGGCGGAAACGGGCCGGCCGGAGTTGGGCCAGCACGACCGGATAGGTCCGCCGGAAGAAGACCGTGAGCGCGATCCCACCGATGGCACCGGTGGTCACCTGCCAGAGATTGAAGGGGAGGTTCGCGATGGCCGTAGCCAACCCGATGCGCAGCAGAGCGACCTCCCACAGGAAGTACCCGACGACGATGATCGCGCCACCCAAGACCGTCGCGAGAACCAGGCGCCAGAAACCAGCTCGCCAGCCGATCCATCCAGCCAGGAAACCTTGCAGCCCATGCAGCACGAGCGTCGCTGGAGCGTACTGACCATAGCCACTGGTCAAGTCAGCGAGCATGGGACCGAGGGCGCCGCTGACGCCACCGACGATCGGACCGAAGAGGAACGCCCCGGTGTAGATGGCGATATCCCCCAAGTGGATGTATCCGCTGGGGATCGGGACCTGAATGAAGCGCGTCGCCACGAAGACGACCGCGATCATCACGCCGGCCAGCGCGATGGTCAGCGGGCTCACCTCGAATCGTCGTTGTTCCGATCGCGGACGATCCATCGTTCCCCCTCCTCTCTCACACCCCTCAAGCCTGGGTCACCATGAGCGCTTTGGCAACAGCCAATCGGCACCATCCAATCCGGCCAGTAGCCGACGGACTGGTGACCAGGTTGCCGAGGCACCGACAGGCGAGGAGAATTCGGCAGAGTGCGCACCACTCGCTGAGGGAGGCACGCGATCGACAGGCAGCAGGCAGGCAGTGAAGACGGACCGATCATCCTCGTCTCGCGGCTCGAGCGGCGGTTCGGGGAGGTCGTTGCCCTGGCCGGCATCGACTTTACGGTCGTCGCTGGGGAAGTCGTCGGCCTGCTCGGGCACAACGGGGCAGGGAAGACGACGACGCTCCGTTTGCTCCTGGGTCTGCTCGCGCCCCATGGGGGAACGATCCGGGTCTTCGGCATGGAACCGGTAGTCGCCGGAGAGGCGATCCGGGCGCGCACCGGTGCGGTGGGGGAGCAGGTCGGGCTCGACGAGCGACTGACGGCCCGGGAAATCCTGACGTTTTTCGCCGATCTCTACGCTGTCCCACCAGCCGTGCAACGCCACCGGATCCCCCTCCTCCTGGAGCAGTTCGGCCTGGCTGACGTGGCCGACCGGCGCGTCGCGACGTTCAGCGCCGGCATGCGGCAACGCTTGGCGCTGGCCCGCTGCCTGCTGCACGACCCCGAACTCTTGCTCCTCGACGAGCCGACGACAGCGCTCGATCCGGTGGCGGCACACCAGGTGCGCGAACTCATCGCCGCGCGACGACGGGAGGGACGGACCATCCTCTTGGCGACGCATAACCTGGACGAGGCCGAGCGGTTGTGCGACCGGGTGATCATCTTGGAACGAGGTCGCGTCCTGGTGGAGGGACCGCCGCGCGAACTCGCCGCTGCGCTGGGCGTCCCGGCACAGCTTTCCCTCGAGGTCGATCCGGAGCGAGGAGCGGAAGCACTGACGCTCCTCAGTCGGTGTGGCGCAGTCGCCCGCCTGGAACCCGAACCTGGCCGGCTCACCGTCGAGCGCGTGACGCGGCGGCAGGTGCCAGAACTGGTCGCGCTCCTCGTCGCTGAAGGAATCGCGGTGTACGGTGTGAGCTTGCAGACCCCCTCGTTGGAGGACGTCTATTTGGCTTTGCATCAGAGGGCCGAGCGGAGGTGACCAGTGCACTGGCGTCGCATTCGCGCGATCATCCGCAAGGACCTTCTGGCCGTGCGCCGGAGCCGGACGGTGTTTTTGCCGCTCGTGCTCGTGCCACTCGTCTTCTTCGTGCTCATGCCAGTCGCGATCGGGCTCTTGGCGCGTCTCCTACCCATCGACGACAGCGATGCCCAGGACCTGGAGCGGTTGATCCGGGCGCTGCCAGCTGCCGAACGCGAGCGCTTCCAGGAACTGAATCCAGGACAGCAGCTGGCCGTCCTCTTCTTCAGCTACCAGTTCGCGCCGCTGATCCTGATCGTTCCCCTCGCCACGACGATGGTGATCGCGGCTGACGGGATCGCTGGGGAGCGAGAACGACGGACGCTCGAAGCACTCCTGGTCACGCCGGTGCGCGACGAGGAGTTGTTCTTGGGCAAAGTGCTGGCGGCTGCCCTCCCGGCCAGCCTGATCGACTGGATCGGCGCGACGATCGCGGCGCTCTTGGCGGTCGCGGTCAGCGGGATCGGCCCACCGCTCCTCCCCAGTCCTTCCTGGCTCATCCTGGCCTATCTCGGTGGACCGGGCGTGGCCGTGTTCGGTCTCAGTATCGTCGTCCTCATCTCGTCGCGCGTCCGTGGAATGCAGGAAGTCTCACAACTGAGCGGGCTGGTCGCGATCCCGCTCATCGGCTTGATCGTCGCGCAAGGGAGTGGACTCTTCTTGCTCGATTGGCGGCTGGCACTGGCTGGATCCCTGGTGATCTGGGGGATCGCGGCATTACTCCTGCGCGTCGGTCGACGGTCGTTCCAGCGCGAGGCGCTTCTCGGTGTGGGGTGAGCGAGCGGTGCCGAGCAACGAGCGACGCGCCGCGGTCTCGGCCAGGCAGGCAGCGCCAGCCGAGAGCACTCCGACGACCACGAGCGCTAGCCAGATCGGCTGGTAACGACCGAGAGCCGTGTAGAGGAGGCCGGCACCGAGCGGCGCAGCCGCGCGAGCGAGCGTGACGGGCAGGGTCATGGCCCCGGCGATCGCACCGTAGGCCGCACTGCCGAACAACTCAGCGGGGCGAGCCGCTCGCACGATCGTGATCATCCCGTTCGCCATGCCGAAGAGGACGACGAAGGCGAGCACGCCGGCGGCGCGGTGACCAGCCACGAGCAGGAGCAGCAGCGCACCTCCCTGGACGAGGAAGACGAGCGTGGTGAGGACGCGGTCGGAGAGCCAGCGACCGAGCGGCACGATGAGGAGCCGACCCGGAATCTGCATGAGGCCGATCAGCCCGGTTGCGGAAGCAGCGAAGGCGGGCGCATAGCCGCGGTCGAGCAGCGAAGGGAGGAGATGCACGGTGACGGTCACGGTGACGAAGGCTGCCAGGGTGAGGGCTGTCGTGAGAGCCCAGAAGGGAAGAGTCCGCAGGGCAGCACCAGCAGTCGTCGCGGCCCGCGGTCGGGGGGAGATCGGCTCGCGTGGTGGAGCGCGGAGCAGGAGGGCGTGCGGGAGCACGGTCGCGAGCGCGAGCAGTCCGGCCAGGACGAGGAGGGCAGAGCGCCAGCCCAGGTGCGCGATCAGCCAGGTGATGAGCGGGGTGAAGATGACGCTGGCCAAGGCACCCACGAGCGTGAGCACGGTGATCGCCTGGCGCCGGCGACGCTCGAACCACTTGGCGATCGTCGCGAAAGCAGGCTCGTAGAGCACCAGGGCCATGACGAGGCCGAGTCCTGCCCACACGACGTAGAACGCAGGCAGCTGGGTGATGCGTGCCCAGGCCAAGAGGAGCAGCGTCGCCGCGAGGGAGCCGAGCGTCATGGGAAGGCAAGGACCCCGTCGATCGAGCCAGCGCCCGACCAGTGGCGCGACGAGGCCGGAGAGGAGCAGAGCGAGCGAGAAGGCACCAGTCAATTGCGCGCGCGACCAGCCGAACTCCTGCTCCATCGGAACGAGAAAGACAGCAAAGCCGTAGTAGAGAACACCCCAGGAGACCGTCTCGGTCAGGGCGAGCGTGGCCACGATCACCCAGGCATAGCCCGCATCACGTTGGTGGGGATGCACCGTGCTTTCTCCTCCGGTCGCTGCTCCAGGAACGAAGCGCTGAGCGAGCAAGCACAGGGTCGTGCGACAGCGCTGGTCCGAGCGAGTGGGGCGAGGGGTCGGACACCGCTCTCTCCCGGTGCGTCGCTCCGATTTCCTGAGCGGGCGAGCGACCGAGCACAGGCAGAGCGGACCAGCGGACGTTCACGATGGCTCGCGGTCGGTCGCTCCGACAGCCCGCTGGACCAACTCTCGCACGCGCGCCTCTTCGGCCGGGCCGAGTTCGGTGATGGCGAACGCGACCGGCCACCAGGTGCCCTCGTCGAGCTGGGCTTTGTCAGTGAAGCCGAGGGTGAGAGAGCGTTCGCCGAACGTCTGCGGACTGCGGAAGAAGCAGACGACAGCTTTCTCCAGCGCGTACGCGGGGAGACCGTACCAGAGGCGCGGCGTGAGCTGTGGTGCAGTGCTGCGGATCACGCCGTCGAGGCGCTCAGCGATGGAGCGCCACGGCTCGGGCATCGCGGCGATGGCGGCACGGACAGCTTCTCCACCGGTCAGCGCACCGCTCCGTCGCACGGTGCTCCGCTGCCTGCGGCGTCAGGCTGCGCTGCGTCTGCTGGGACATGCATCGGCTCATCGTTCATCGTGCTCTCCTCGGGCAAGTCCTCGACTCTTCAGCAGCAGCGTAACAGGGAAGGCGTGTCGGCACCAGGCGAGCCCAAACCGGAAGAGGCAGAGTGTCACCGAGTCCTGCTCGTCTTTCGCGCGATCAGGAGTCCACAAGGGTGGACGACACTGACGAGGTGACAGAGCGGTACGACGCGCGGTCGAGCAAGCGCGGCGCCGGGTCGACGACAGCGGCGGCTCGCTTCGCCCGATCCATTCTGGCGGTCGTGACAGGCGGTCGCCGGGATGCAGCGAAGGAGCGACGTCGAGACCACCAACTCACCGAGGACGCAGGGGGAACACTCGCTGTTACACAGATCGAGCGACCGCCCTGCGCCGTCCTGAGCCGGGCGACGGTGGAGTGAGCGGTGTGCGCTCACTCGGTCGCGAGCGGGAGCGTGGGTGCCGTCCGACGAGCGCCGGAGGAGGCATGGAGCCGAAACGCTCGGCTCGGCCAACTCGCGCCCACCCTGTGTCTGGCTCGTCGGCTGTTCGAGGGAGGGTTGACGGGCTCGATCGCGGACGCTATTTTATGCGTGAACAAACGTACTCGCAGTGCCGCCCACGCGGAGTTCCCGGAGCGAGTCGATCACTCTTCCGAGAGGGTTTCGTCGGAGAGGAGCGCCGGTACACGGATCGGGCAGGAGGGAAGCGCGGCATGAATCTGGACACGCTCACCATTCGACACGTGCTGGTGCGCACGCATCGTTACTTTCCGCGCTCCGAAGTCGTGGAGCGAGTCGGAGACGGCCAGGTTCGGCGGTTCTGCTACGCGGAGTTGGCCGAAGAAGCGATCCGACTGGCTAACGGGCTGAGGAGCCTGGGAGTCCGAGAAGGTGACCGGGTTGCCACCCTGTTATGGAACACCTGGCCGCACCTCGTGGCCTACCTAGCGATTCCGAACATCGGCGCGGTGATCCACACGCTGAACTTGCGTCTGCACCCGAACGACCTCGCCTACATCGCTCACCATGCTGAGGACAAGGTTCTGATCGTCGAGGACTCGCTGGTGCCGCTCTACGAGCAGTTCCGTGACCGCGCTCCCTTCCAGCAGGTCATCGTCGTCGGAGACGCATCGAAGGTTCCGGGGGCACTCTCCTATGCGGAGCTGATCCAGCGACACGAACCGGACGAACGAGCGCTGGTGGATGTGCATTGGAACACGCCGGCTTTCCTTCTCTATACGTCGGGGACGACGGGGAAGCCGAAGGGAGTGCTGTACGTGCATGCGCAGCTCGCACTGGCAGCGCTGGCGTTGACCTCGACGATCACCTACTACGTCAGCAAGGAAGACTCGATCGTCCTCTCGGTCCCGATGTTCCATGTGGCGAGTTGGGCGCTCCCCTACGCCGGACTGATCGTCGGGGCCAAACTGGTGCTGCCTGGCCCGCACCCGCAGCCGGCTGACCTCTTGAACTTGCTCTCCGACGAGCAGGGGACCTTCGTGGCCGGAGTTCCGACGGTTTGGCACGATGCGGCGAATCTCGTCGAGAAATATCCGGGACGATGGACGTTCTCGCCGAAGCTCCGGCTGATCCTGGGTGGGAGCGCGGCACCGGAAGCGTTGATTCGTCGCTGGGAGTCGTTCGGTGTGACGGTGATCCACGGCTGGGGGATGAGCGAGGTCCTGCTCGGTCTCCAGTCGCACGTCAAACTGGCCGACTTTCCACCGGAGAAGCGCTACGAATTGCTGCTCAAGCAGGGGATGCCCTGTCCGTTCGTCGAAGCCAAAGTGCTGACCTTCGATGGTGCGGAGGCCCCATGGGATGGGAAGACGATGGGTGAACTCCTGGTACGTGGCGCCTGGATCGCCGACTCGTACTATCGGGGCGAGAGTCCGGACTCGTTCGTCGATGGCTGGCTCCGCACTGGGGATGTGGCGGTCATCGACCAGGAAGGCTACGTCAAGCTCGTCGACCGGTTGAAGGACGTCATCAAATCGGGTGGGGAGTGGATCAGCACGATCGAGCTGGAAAACGCCCTGATGAGTCATCCGGCAGTAGAGGAAGCGGCTGTGATCGGCGTGCCGCACGAGCGCTGGCAGGAGCGACCGATCGCGGTCGTGGTCCTACGCGGGGGGCAGTCTACCACCGAGGAAGAACTGAAAGAATACTTGCGCCAGCGGTTCGTCCGCTGGTGGGTGCCGGACGCGATCGTCTTCGTCGACGAGTTGCCGAAGACTTCCACCGGCAAACTGGCGAAGGCGACGCTCCGCGAGCGGTTCCGTGACTGGAAGTGGGAGGAGCGCGCGTGATCGAGAAGGTCGGGGTCCTAGGCGCCGGATCGATGGGTGCAGCGGTCGCTGCGCTCGCTGCCTCGGCGGGGCTGGAGGTCGTCCTGCTGGACGTGAAGGGGGAAGACGATCCCGCCGGGCCAGCTCGCCGCGGGCTGGAACGAGCGGTCAAGCAGCGAGCATTCCTCGATCCGAGCGCGGCCGGCCGGGTTCGGGTCGGCAACGTGGAGGACGATCTCCCGTTACTCGCTCGCTGCGACTGGGTACTGG
Organism: Thermomicrobium sp.; assembly: GCF_053493975.1. Classification (NCBI taxonomy): domain Bacteria; kingdom Pseudomonadati; phylum Thermomicrobiota; class Thermomicrobia; order Thermomicrobiales; family Thermomicrobiaceae; genus Thermomicrobium; species Thermomicrobium sp. The sequence continues at coordinate 6,244 of NZ_JBRBZA010000050.1, read as the reverse complement.
AAGCGATCATCGAGGATCGGGAGGCGAAGCGCACGCTGTTCCAGCGTCTCGCTGACGTCCTGTCTCCCCAGACGATCGTCACGACCAACACCTCGACCTTCACGCTGCACGGGTTGCTCCCGGACGAACTCGGTGCCTGGCGAAATCGGTTCTTCGTCACCCATTTCTTCAATCCACCGCGAGCGCTGCTCCTCTGCGAGGTGACAGCCTTCCCGGAGGGAGAAGGGGAACGCTTTTTGGGCTTCGTCCGTTTCCTGGAGCAACGCTTGGGACGACGCGTCCTCCTCGTCCGCGATACCCCGGGCTTCGTCGCCAACCGCTTCGGCATCTACGCCTTGGCACACGCCGTGCGGCTGACGACCGAACTCGGGCTCACTCCGGAGGAGGTGGATGCCTTGACCGGCCCGCTGCTGGGTCGGCCACGTTCCGCCACTTTCCGGACGATCGACCTCACCGGTGTGGACATCCTGGTCCTGGGGACGCGGAGCTTGCAAGAATCGACCGGTGACGACTACGCGGTACCCGAGTGGATCCTGGAGCTGTACCAGGCCAAGCGGTTGGGCGACAAGACGGGTGGGGGGATCTACCGCCGCGAGGGAGAGCAGCAGCTGACCTACGATCCCCTGCAGCGCGGCGATCGTCCCTTCCGCCCAGCCGTGATTCCCGGGCTCGACGATCTCCTGCGCCAGCCGTTTCCAGAGCGCTTGTTGGGGGCGCTGGACTTGCCCTCGCCCTACGGAGACTACGTGCGGCACCTTCTCGGGCGCACCTTCGGGTACGTGCTCGCGCGCACGCGCGATGCGGCGCGCGACATCGCCAGTGTCGACCGAGCACTCGAGTGGGGGTTCGGCTGGGCGGCCGGACCGTATGCGCAGATGCAGTTCCTCGGACTCCAGCGCGTCCGGGCGCTCCTGCAGGACGCTGGTGGACCCGTGCCGGATCTCCTCGCGCTCGCCGAGGAGCGAGGCGGATTCTTTCGCGATGGCCAGGTCTTGGATCCTGCCAGCGGCGAACTGGTCCCGGAGGAGCAGCTTCCCTCGACGCGCCGGACACGCCAGATCCGGCTGCGGGAAGCACTCGACCGCCAGGGAACGCTCGACCTCGGCGACGGAGTACTGGCTGTACGGGTACGCTCGCTCGGCGCACTGCCGGAACTCGTGGCGGACGCGCTGGCCCACGGGCCGAGCGCGCTGGTGCTGGTGCCGGCCTTCGCGGGTCTGGGCTATCCGTACGAAGAGCTCCTCGAGTTGGCCGAGCGGGGCGAGTGGGAGACGATCGAGCAGCGACTCGTGGCGCTGCAGGAGGCACTGTGGGCCGTGGCACGCGGGCCGGTGCCGGTGGTGACGGCCCTCGACGGGGAAGGACGCGGGGCTGCAACGACGCTGGCGCTTTGGAGCGACGCGACCGTGGCGTTTCTCACGACGCCGTTGGGATTCCCCGGCATGACCGCTGGACTGCTCCCGCTCGGCGCGCTGGCGGCGTTGCGCGTGCGGGCTGAAGCGCGAGGGCACGGGCTGCCGGCACCGCTGCGGGCCGAACGCGGGGTGGTGAGCGCGCTCAACACCTTCCTGGTATCCGAGCGCGTGGACTCGGCGCAGCGTGCGGGGATCTCCGGGCTACTCGGGGACCGCTGGCTGGCGACGATGGATCGCGACGGCTTGCTCGACGCTGCCGCGGGACTGGCTCGCGCTCTGGCACGGAGCGTGCCGGTGCGTCCGCTGGCGGACGCCGTCGAGTTGGCCGCAGCCGGGGAGCAGGCGACGGCCGGGTTGCGGCTCGCCGAGCTGGAGTCGGCTGCGCGGCCGGTGGTGGAAGCACTGGCACGAGCAGTGGGTCGATCGGGCACCGTGCAGGATCTCCTCGCGGGCGAGCGAGCCGTTCTGAGCGAGCTCCTGCGGGACGAGGAGTTCCGGCAGCGCGCCCGCGCGACCCTGCAGGCACTGGCAGCAGCGCGGCGGTGAGGTGACGGGGAAAAGGGGAGACAGCATGGCGCGGATCCTGCGGGAACGACGAGACGGAGTACTCCTGCTCCGGCTGAACCGGCCGGACAAGCTCAACGCGATCGACGCGGAGATGCTCGGCGAGTTGTGCGCTGCGCTGGAGGACGCGCGAGTCGACGACGCGGTCCGCGTGGTCGTCCTGACCGGCAACGAGCGGGCATTCTCGGCGGGGGCCGATATCGACGGCTTCGCTGGAGTGACGGTCGAGGAGCTGGCGACGAGCCGCTCTGACCTTCCGCAATGGGACACGATCCGGCGCTTTCCCAAGCCCCTGATCGCGGCTGTTTCCGGTTACGTGTTCGGGGGAGGGCTGGAGCTCGCACTCGCCTGCGACATCGTGGTGGCGGCGCAAGGAGCGCGGTTCGCCGCGCCGGAAATCAAGATCGGGCTCATTCCGGGGGCTGGAGGGACGCAACTCTTGGCCCGTCGCTTCGGCAAGTACCGGGCGATGGAACTGGTGCTGACTGGGCGAGAGTTTTCGGCGGAGGAGGCCGAACGCTGGGGTCTGGTCAATCTGATCGTCCCCGCGGAAGAATATCTCGAGCGAGCACTCGAACTGGCGCAGCAGATCGCACAGTACCCGCCGGCAGCGGTGCGGGCGGCGAAAGCGGCGATCGTGACCGGGCTCGAGATGCCGCTGGATGCGGCGCTGCGCTTCGAACGCGAACTCTTCTTGCGGGTCTTCGCGACACCGGAGGCGCAGGAAGCGATCCAGCGCTTTCTGGAACGCCGGCGGGCCAAGCAACAAGCTGGGTGAATACCATCCTGCGCCGGGAAGGGAAGGGGACGCGGGCCGGCTGGGACGAACGACCCAGCCGGTCTCGTCTGGCGAGCGGCAAGCGTGCGGCGAGCGTCAGAAACGCTCGACGTACCAGGCGAAGCGATCGAGGGAAATGCGCCCGTCGATCTCGATGCGCGGCTCGACCCAGCGCTTGGCGCGCGTCCAGTGGGTTCCACCCCAGGCGGCCATGGCGCCGAGGTAGCCCGTCGTGCTGACGATGCTCGCGACGCGGGGGTTCCAATCGCCCCCTGGGTAAGCGAAGAAGCGGACTGGCTCACCGAGCCAGGACTCGAGCGTGCGGCGACTGGTCTCGGCTTCCCAACGGACGGCGCCATCGTCGAGGCGCGTCATGGCGCGGTGCGTCATGGAATGCGAGCCGATCTCGTGGCCCATGGAACGGAGCTCGCGCAGCTCGGCTGCGCCGAGCGCGCTCCGGCCAGGCAGGACGAAGAAGGTGGCCGTCATGTTGCGGGCAGCCAGCGCGCGGGCCGCGGCGAGCTGGCTGCGCGGGCCATCGTCGAAGGTGATGACGACGGCTCGCTCGGGGAGCGGGCCATCGGCGAGGAGCGCCTCGAACGCCTGCTCGAGCGAGATGGTGACGTAGCCGTTGGCGAGGAGCCAATCGAGCTGCTGCTCGAGGCGCCAGAGGGGGATACGGTAGCGAGCGGCCGGTTCGCCGACATCGTGGTACATGAGCACCGGCAGGCGGAAAGCGCGCGGGAAGAGGGCTGGATCGTAGTCAGGCACGCCGGGCTGGCGGGGGACGGGAGCGGTCTCGACGCCGTCGCGGGCGGCGAGCTGGGCACCGAGGCGAGCGAGCTGGACTTCCCAGAGCGTGCCGAGCGCCTCGGGGTGCCAAGAGAAGCGGGCACGCTCGAAGTACTGGACGGTGACGGGCTGGCCGGTTTCGGGATCGACCTCGGTGAATTCTTCGGAGATCGGGTAGCCGAAGACGGGGAGGCCGCCGTTGCGGAGCCAGAAGCGGAGGAAACCGTGGGCGAGGAAATGGCCGGTTTCCGGGAAGAAGCGGCGGAGCGGTGTCGGAGACGGGGGCTTGTCCGGGACGAGCGGCCCGAAGGCTGGATGGTTCCACCCGGCGGTCAGCACGGCGGCGATCCGGGTGAGCTGGACGGGGCAAGCCGGATTCCCGGCGCAGCCGGGCGGTGCCTCCATGCGCACCCGCTCGAAGTACTGGACGAGCAGGCCTTCCCGTTCGTGCGCCTCGCTCAGGGGATAGCCGAGGATGCGGAGTCCACCGTGGGCACGCCAGAAGGAGAGGAACGGCTCCGCGACGTGGTGGCCAGTGGTAGGGAAGTAGACGATGGGAGAACCTTCGGCCGCCCGCAATGGCTGCACGGTGGCGAACCAGCTGAGCACGAGCGACCAGATCCAGAGGAACCGGAGCGACCGCATCACCCTCCCCTTCCCGCGCGTCCCGCAGCGAGGATCCGTCCTCAATGCCTCTCTACCAGAGAAACGAGCGAACTCGCGAACGGGTTACGAAGGGATGACGAGGAAGCGGGAAGCTCGTCCGCTCGAAGCCAGGGTGGTCGATCGGGGTGGCGTTTCGCTCGCGAGCGCAGGCACGAGCCACGCCGAGTCGTCACTGCCGGGCGCGCCGGTTCGTTTCGCTCGCGAGCACAGGGAGGAGCCAGTACGGTGCCGAGACCGCGACGTCGTGGCGAGCGCCCGGCTGGTACCTACCTGGTTTTGGTGCTGCGGCAGTGTGGGGCTGCCTCGGGCGGGACGGGCCTCCTCGACAGCAGGCAATTGCCGACGACTCGCGGGCTGGGGCGTTCGCGAAATCGGGCACTGACAGGCAGGTGATACGGCGAGCGCTCGAAGAGGAAACCGATGATGCGAGACCCACAGGCGTGCTCGGACACGTCGACAATCGATCACCCTGTTCGTCAGTCGGTGCGCCCTGCAACGACACCACACCGGTTCGGATCGAAGGCACGCCTGTTCTGGACAGCAACGATCTCCGAGCTCTCACCGCCGCCAAATCAGGCGACTCGCGAGAGATTCGGAGCGTGCAGGCGCGATCGACACGCCTCGGGGGAAGCGGCCCTCGCATCACTGTTGTGGTTCCGAGGCGTGACATCGGACCGCACGCTTTTGCACAACAGAGAGCGATGAGTTCAGCAAATCCCTGTCTCGACCAGTAGCGAACACAGCTCAGAACACTGACGATCTTTCTCCCTCGCGTGACATCGAGGATAGAAGGAGTGTTCGCTATGATGACGAAGGGCAACTCGATGGGCAGCAGTCCCCGCAATACGCCTGAGAGAAGGGCAGTTCGAAGGAAGAGGACTGCGGGGAACTCCGAGAAAAGCACTCTCGCAGGATCCGTCGATATGATTTCAGGTGCGCAGCACTGTATCCTGAGATCGCACGGCAAGCATCGTTCGATCGCTTGCATCAACGAATCGTCGCTCTCGATCTGGACGATGCTTCTGGTTCTGACCGGGAGCGCATCGCACAGGCAGGAAGCATCAGCACCATTCTTACTCGTCCAGGAGACGATATACTGCGAAACAACTGACGCAAGAGCACATCCATACCGAAGGAGCATGAAGCGCCGTCTTCTGACTCCATCGCGAGGACGCAAGAGACCCAGCTCGTGCTTGTGGCGATCGGTGTTCGTCGGCCAGCGCACGAGTCTCTCGAGTCGACGGAGCACGGAGGAGCGATGCCCGAACCCGCATTTGCCGACGCGTCGTCGGATAAAGACTTGGAACGGTTGAAGGCAGAGATTCTCTCGATGCGGCGCCACCGGAAGGATGGACGGCCAGCACCGCACAAGCTCGTTCTTCTTTTGGCCGTGATCGATAGCTTCGCTGACGGAACCATCCGCGACAATCGGATTCGTCTCGATGATCGACTGGAAATGTCTTTTCGACGGCATTTCGAGCGCTTCGGCATGGAAGGGCATGAGGCGCGAATCGTCTATCCGTTCTTTCATTTGAGATCGTCACCATTCTGGCACCACCGCATCAGGAAGGGGCAGGAAGCCTCCTATGCGGCATCGACGACAGTCGTGAGCAAAGCAGCCGTCGATCGATTGATCGAGTACGCCTACTTGTCCGACTATGCCTATGCAGTGATGACTTCGTCCAGCAAAAGAGAGCAACTTCGGCGCTGGATCGAAGGACTGCTCCGGGAGGAGCAGAGCGAATAGTGAAGCAAGGACAAAAGTTCGATAGGCCGGCTCCTGACTCGAATGGGCACGGGAACGTTAGCTGTTGCACGCCCTGGGTCTCCACTCAGGCACCAGTGTCCTCGAGTGTTTCCATCGATCCGGTGGATGAGACAGAATCGCGAAGAAGCGCAGGCGACGATTCGGATCGGGATCGGGCGGTTCACGACGCCCGAGGAGGTCGAGCGCGCAGCGGACCGGATCGCGTTCGCCTGGGAGCGACTCGTCGCAGCCGACTGGTGAGCGCTCGTCAGTCCACCGCTC
>NZ_JBRBZA010000049.1:0-10103 GCF_053493975.1 Thermomicrobium sp. | reverse complement strand
GCGTGGGGACGATGCATCCAGCCACCGCTCCTGTAGCTCCGTCGTCGGTACACCCCCACGTGCGTGGGGACGATGATACGAGCGCTGATTCTCCGTCCAGTTAGTTCCGGTACACCCCCACGTGCGTGGGGACGATGTGAGAAATAGGAGTAACATACAGGATCGGGTACGGTACACCCCCACGTGCGTGGGGACGATGATGCGCGCCACTGCCTCTCCGAACGAGAGGGCGGTACACCCCCACGTGCGTGGGGACGATACTGTGTCGCGACGCCAAAATTCCGCATTATCCGCGGTCATAGTCTCACTTTCTCATCGCAGCGCGGATTTCGATCAGCTGCCCTGCTCGGACGAGCGAGGCAGGCGGATGAGCCAAAGCCCTTCGAAGTCGACAAGCTCCCGCGATGTGTCGCCGAACGACCGCAAACCAAAACCCTGCTCAGTGTTCGTCGTGTAGATGAGCAGCGCCGCGCCACTGTCGAGAGACCGGCAGAGCTTGTCCCAAAGACGGTCACGGACGCGCGCACTCACTTGACCGACGAAGACGCCTGGTCGAGGCTCGAGGAGCCACCGCGTCAACTCGCCGCGCAAGCTCGGTTTCACCCGTTCGACGAGGAGCACGATCATGGGACGTCCTCCCGCTCGGACCAATTGACGCCCCCCTCGATCTCGCCTGAGGGGTCCCACAGCTTGCCGGGCGCTGCGGGATCGTCATCGAACTCGGCGCGCTCGGGTGGCTGGTTCGGCATTCCCAGGGCTCGGCCGATATCGGGGACGATGCGGGCGAGCAGCCGCCGTTCGCGAAAGGCATCGCGGCAGGCTCGTCGCACGCGTCCTTCCAGGTCACGCTCCCCTTCCGCGACGGTACGGAACGCGATCGGGATCGTGATCTCGGTCTTGTACAGGTCAGCGATGTCGTACACGAAGGAGAGCATCTTGCCGGTGTGGATGAAGCCGATCGCTGGCGCGAAGCCGGCGGCGACGATGGCAGCGTGGCAGATCCCGTACAAACAGGCATTGGCGGTCGAGAGGGCGCGGTTCACCGGGTCGGTCGCTCGCCAGTCGCGGCGGTCGTACGAGCGACCGTGCCACGGCACGCCGGTCTCGCGACTGGCTGCTTCGTAGGCCCAGCGGACACGCATGCCCTCGCGCCCGCGCAACTGGCGCAGCGTGAGCCCGGCAGGGAGTTCCTCGGTGAAACGCATCCGGTACAGACGCTCCGCGACCTGGAGTCGCTGGGCGGGGTCTGCCCACTGCTGGACTTGCCAGAGGAGGTTGCGCGCCGATCGCGTTTCGCCCAGCCCCTGTGCGTAGAAGCGGATCCCCTCCTCACCGCTCCAGATGACCAGGCAGCCGCTCTCGGTGAGCGTGCGCACCGCTGCGTGCGTGATGCTCGTGCCTGGTCCGAGGAGCAGCACCATGAGGTTCGCGCACGGGACCGGCGTTTTACCGTTCTGGTCGAAGAGCGCGATCGCCTTCCCGTCCTGCTCGATCCGGCAATGCTCCACATAGAGGTAGGTCAGGCTATCGCGAACCGTCGGAAGGAGATGCAAGTTCTCCATGGGCGTCACCTCTTCACCGGTGCGATGGAGAGCAAGCCGAAGCCGAACGCCTTGGCCGGGCCGATACCGGACTCGAGCGCCTCGCGAAAGCGGATAGGATCGGTCACTCGCAGGACGCCATCATAGACCACGGCCGCGAAGGTCAGTTTCTGACCGGCACCATTCGACGCTGGACGCCAACCGACCACTTTACCGGCCGGGCGCGCATCAGCCTGGAGAGGTTGCGGGCCGAGCGTGACCGTATCGTCGCGGACTCGCACCGAGAGGACCCGAAACCCATGTTGCTCTCCTTTGCGCACCAACCAGGTCAGCTGATCCTCGACACGGCGAAGATCCACACGTCGGCCGTTGGGACGATACCCCGGCTGTTCGCGCCAACTATCGATCTTGCGCGTCGGGTTCGCACGCAGCCGGAAGGTGAGTTGCATGCCCGCTACGACACGGTCATAGTGCCCCGACACATCTTTCGTGGACGGGTTCAGCGGATCGCCAGCGGTTTCCAGCAAGTAGCCGCTCGGCAACTGCTCGCTCTGCGGCGGAATGCGAGACTGCACGAGTAGGACGTACCCCTCAGGGCGATACAGGACACCGAGGGCACGCCGCGCCGACTCGTCGGTCGGTAGATCGGGGAAGAGCGAAAGCACCCGCCGATGCAGGCGATAGCAGTCGGCCAGATCGCGCTGGACGTCGGGATGTCGCGGATTGAGCAAGAAGCGCGTCAAGAACATGGTCGATCCTCCCGTTTCGGGACCGTCTCGCCGAGGCGCCAGAATTCGGTTCGGATACCCCGCAGGGTGAAGCTGCGGTCACGGAAGGCGGCTCCGACCGGCTGGTCGAGCTGGGCGCGCTCCGCGCGCGCGACGTCTGGCTCCTCCAGCACCACGCGGACGAACTCGGGTGGCTGCTCGCGGAGACGTCGCGGTACGGTGTCGCTCACCGGCCAGGGAACGGAACGCAGGGCCTCTTCGAGCCTCTGGTTCCGGACCGGCTGATCGGGATAGAGGACTGGCTCAGCCGGTACGTACGACTTGCGCCCGAGGTAGAGTTGCCACTGCGGCTGGCGGAGCGCTGCCGCCAGGCGTTGGAGCAGCGTCGGATCGCCTTCGAGGCCGACGAGGAAGACCGCCTGGGCGAGGTAGTAGCGGACCGTCGGCTGCGTGAGCGGCGGTTTGTTTCCAGCGCTGGCGACTCCGTAGGTCTCGCGCCCTGGCCACGATCCCCCGCCGACGGTCTGGTACTCGCGAGCGAGAATCCCCTCCGCATCGACGCGCACGCCCATGCGGAGCGCGGCGAGATCATCGACCGATTCGCTGCGGGGGCGTCCCAGTGCCGCACAGAGCAGCCCGATCACGCCGCTCTTGGTCGGCTCGCGCGCGGTATCGCGGATCGTAAAGCGTGACTGTACGCCCCACGACTGCAGCGGTCCAGCTAGGCGGAGCAGGAGCGTCGCCGTGCCGCTCATCACCGGTCCTCCGCCTGACGGTCGAACGCGCTGGCCACGATCCGCTCGATCAGGTCGCGCACCGTCGGAACCATCGTCTCGCCGGGCTGTCCGTGTAATCGGCGCATGGCCTCGACTTGCTCGGGTTCGTGGGTCGCCACGTACAGTGCGCGGAGGCCGCTGGACCCGTACATGCTGGTGAGTTTGGCCCAATACCGGTCGAGCGCGCGGATCGATTCTTGCACGAGGTCCCGCTGGGCGGTCGGTCGGACCGGCTGGACGAAGGCATTGGCGAGTGACCAGAGGCCGTGCTCGCGGACGACGGCGGCGACGAATGCCGGTGGATTGTGCGCCGCGAAGCTGTTCTGCTTTCCGGTCGGTACCGCGTGGACCGCTGCCGTGAGGAAGGCGGCGAGTCCGCGGCGGGCGAGGTCTCGGTCGCCGCCGAGATTCTGCACGAGCTGCTCGATATCGACGTTGGCATAGCGGTAGTAACAGGCCGAATTGAACTCGACCGTCCCGATCATGTCCGCGCCGGTGGCCTCTTGGGGCAAGAGATCGTCGACCGCGGTAAAGTAATCGAACTCGATCGAGACTTGATGGGTGGAGAGCGCGTGGGCTACCTGGCTGGCGGCATCGACCCGACCGAGCGGTACGTCAGCGATCATTCGACCGAAGAGCGCGAGGTCGACGGCGGCACTCGGCGCATTGAGGATGCTCTCGACTTCGTTCCTGATCGCCTCGGGAATCGCAGCCTTCGCTTCTTTCTTCCGGGCACGAGCGGACTTCTGTTCATTCTCTCCGCTCGCGGTGTCGCTTTCGCGGAGCGTGTCCCAGTATCGGACGGCTGTCTCGACGAGCTTCGCGATCTGGTCCTCACCGACGAAGAGCAGGTACTGCGTCTTTTCGGGTTGGTCCGACATCGGTTCGATGCCGACACTCTGGAGGAGTCGCCGGGCGACCAGTTCCGCAGTGGCGTGATCCTTCCCGTTCTGCGCGAGGCGGGTAGCGATCTCCCCGATCAATCGCTTGGTCCGCACCGCTCGCTCGCGCGCATCGAGGAGGCCCGCCTCTTGGACATAGAGGCGGATGGCGCGCTTGATGCACTGGCTCGAGATACGGGCACGTCGGACCCCGCCGAAGGAACAGTCCTTGGGTGCACCTGTATCGTCACGGTTCAAGTTGGACGGCGCGAAGTGCTGGAGCAAATGCAGCTCGACGAACATGGCTCTCTCTCCTTTTTCGGCTCGTTCCCGTCCACGCTGCTGACTCAGGCGGAAACCTCGATCGACCCTTCGCTTACCTCTTCTTCCCTCCTTCCACGTTCTTCGACGAACGCTCGGGCCCACCGACGCTGGACGAACCGCTCCGGGGAATCCCACTGGTCGAGGTCGCGCAGCAAGTCGACCCAGGAGACGGGGATCTGGTGCGGCCCGAAGAGCGTCAGCATCCGATACAGCTGGAGCGGAAGCTCCTCGCGTTCGGCCGCGAGGAGCCGGAGGAACCGCGCTTCGAGCCCGGCGGATCGCTGCCCGAGTCGTTGGGCGAGTTGACCGACCGATGCACCGAAGTTGGTCCGCCCTTTCCGCTCGTTCGCTGGCCAACTGATTGGATGGAATGCGAAGAGCGACGCAACGGCGAAATAGACCCAGGCGCGATGGTCGTCAGCATCGGCTGGCAGGTAGGGCACCACGTAGGGGTAGATCTCGACGACTGTCCCTGGGGGCTTGCCGAGGCCGCGGCGCAACGTCGCCAGCGCGCCGCGATCCTCGCGTGCGACGAGTTCCTCCAACGCCTGGACGAAACGTACCGCTGACCGATCTTGGACCGTCATCCTGCTCCCTCCTCGTTCGCGGGTGATTCCGTTGCCGCCGCACCACAGGTGATCATCGCCAGTCGGGCTTGGAGACGACTCTCGGCTTCAGCGATCGTCAGGATGGGTCGCCCCGCGCGGAGCAGTGCGAGCGCAGCCTGCTCGAACGCACGCTGGGCAGACCGTTGGACGACCGTCTGCCAGTCGGCACAGACTGTCGGGGGCGGTTCCCCTCGACTGAGTCGGTGGAGCAGAGTGTAAAACGTGGGCTCGAGCGTGGCCCAGAAGACGCGTTCGCTGCCGAGTCCCGCGACGAAGCTGCCCCGTTGCTTGTCCCCGATTCCCAAATACGTCGCGAGGCGGCGCAAGTCCTCGACGAGGAGGCGCGCCGCCTCCTCGGCCATTTTCAGTAGTTGTTCGATCCAAAGCAGCATCAGCTGGTCGTCGAGCAGGGAGAGCGGTAAAGGAAAACGCTCGTACCGCCAGAACAGCGGCTTCGCCTGGTCGGGGACGAATCCGGCGACGTCGAGAGGCAGCACTCGCCCGGGGAGCACGCCCAGGCGGTAGAGGAACGCCCACCAGTCGACGATACGGGGACGCTGCTGATCGACCGCGCTGGTCGAGATGGTCTGCATCAGCGCTAGGCTGTCCCGCCAGAGGGCACGATCCTCGCGGAACGTGAGCGCGAGCCACCCCCTCTTGCTGTCCTTACGGAACGGGACCATCGTTTCGAGCTGGCGCTGCTCGAAACCATCGGGGAACGACTCGCCGCGCATGATGACTGCCTGTGAGACCACGACCTGCCCATTGCGATCGTCCGGGATGAGCAGGACGCGACGCGCCTGCCAGGTCAGATAATCCAGGTACCCGGTCGGCCAGCGTGGCTGATCGCCGGGCAGATCAGGGCGCTCCCACGCGGGCAGGTCGTGCGTCGGGTGTCCGGTGGGCGGCTGGTACGAGGAGCCCCAGAACGGCCGACTGACCAGGTGGAGCAGGAGCGTCCGGGCGAGGTCCTCTCCCTTGCCCAGGCAGACAGCGACCGCACAGAGGGGTGCCGCTTTGGAGGCACGCTCGGCTGGTGTCCGGCCAGAGAGGAGTCCTCCAGTCGAAAACGCTTGATAGGCGACGAGATAGCGGGCTGCAGCAGCCGGAGTCAAGGCCACCTGTGCCGGATCGGAATGATCGAACAGGAGCGGTGCGTTGAACGACGATGCGAGTTCGGTGGCGAGTCGCGCACTCTCCGCCCGATACTGGTGATCGACGCCGGGATGCTGATGGAAGGGGCGGTCTGGATCGAACAGATCGAAACGATGCTGCCAACGCGCGAGGTACTGCCGCACTGGATCGAGCGGCCAACAGCCGTCTTCCCACCACTCTGCCCACTCGTCTTCGTCCCGAGGTCCATCGAGAGCGCGGTGCAGGATCGCGAGGAGCAAGCGATGCAGCGCGACCGTTACCAGGGGTGAGGGATCGACGATCTCGCGCACGCTCTGTGGCGCCGTGAGGACATCGTGCAGACTCCGCTCCACCAGGCGGCCGTTCGGCAAGAGGCAGGGAATCCACGGCTGCGTCACCAGGTCAAAGGTCGGCATCGATCGTCCCCTTTCGAGTCACGAGGCCCAACGTACGGTCGAGCACCAGCACGGAGTCGCGAGCGAGCGGGAGCGAGCCGTCCGGATCGAACCAGGCTACCCGGACTCTGGCGAGCAAGGGTGATCGCTGCCACGGTTCCGGCTGGCAGACACGCTCGCTCTCGTCGAGGAGACGGAGCAGATAGTTGCCTCCCACCTCGATTGACCAGCGGAGGATGCGGACACAGTCCTGCGGATTCGGGGAGGCGGCGAGGTCGACCGGTTCGTGGCCCTCCGGGTCCAGCACCGTCCGGCGGTCTGCAGTGCGGAAAACCGGGACGAGCGTGACCGACGGTTCACCGAGGCGGGTCAGGGCCTGGAACGCCGGATGCGTGCTCGTCGTCTCCTCGGCGAGGTCAGCGTCCGTCAAGTCTTCCAGACGCCCTTCTCCCGGTGCGCAGACCCAGCGCTTGGCTGCTTCGTTGCGCTCGAAGGCGAGCGTCTGCCGGAGCCGCTCGGCGGTCTCGCGCCAGGGACGGGCCAATGCCTCTGGGAGCTGCGGCTGCGGACCGTCCTCGTAGACGGCAGCGATCAGGTCATCGGTCTCTTCCGGCATCCGCAGCTCGCGGCGCGTACGCAGGGCGAACCAGGTGCGGAGGAGGATGTGTTCGTCGTAGATGGCGAGCGTGCCACGGTCGAAGAGCGGTACCCCGTGGTCGTCAAGCGGGGGTCCCAAGAGGACGACGCACGGTTCGGCGAGCGACGGTGGACGGGTCTCTCGCTGGTGACGGTGCAATCGCCCGGCTCGTTGGAGAAGGAGGTCGATCGGAGCCGGGAACGTCAGCAGGAGATCGAAGTCGAGATCCAGGCTCTGCTCGACGATCTGCGTCGCGACGAGGACGGCACGGCGAGGTCGGGAGACCGGAACGCGACTGCCGTCCGGTGTCGGCACGGTGCCGCCCGGTTTCCCGAAGCGACGGAGAACGCGCTGTTCCCGCTCGCTGCGCCAGACAGCGGGGTACCGTGCATGCAGGAGGTCCAGCTCGGGATCGCCGTCATCGGCTCGGCCTGGGAAGCGGGGACGGAGCGCCTGAAAACACTCCTGAGCTTGGCGGACGGTATTGCAGACGACGGCGGCACAACCACCAGCGCTCAAGGCGTCCGCGAGATACCGAGCGAGTTCCCGATATCCGTCCTCGTCGGGCAGGATGGGGAGCGTCTCGAGACGGATGGTGCGCTGGGAGCGCGCGGATGCCGCGACCGGCTCGACCGAGCAGGCATCGGGGGTGACCACGGTGATCCGGGGATACCGCGCTTCCGGCAACGGGACGACAGGAGCATCGGCCGGGGCGAGGCCGCGCCGAAAAGCCGCTGCGAGAGCGGCGCGCCGCGAGGGTGCCAGGGTCGCCGAGAGCACGATGACGCTGCTTCCGATGGCAGCGAGCCACTCCAGGAGCCGCTCGAACAGCGACAACATGTAGGTATCGTAGGCGTGGACTTCGTCGAATACCACGACCCGACCGGCCAGGCCGAACAAGCGCAGGAAGCTGTGACGAAGGCGGAGCGCCGCCAGGAGAGCCTGATCGACGGTTCCGACACCGAACGGCGCCAGCAGGCCCCGCTTGCGGTAGGTGAACCACTCGCCCGCGACGACCACGGCGTGCCGACCCTCCGGCGGCTGGCCATCGTTCCAGAGCCCCTCCGGTGCGGGGAGCGAGGGGTCGAGGCGGACGCGCTCCTCCTCGGCCGAGACGGCGGCGTGCCCGTGAACGAGCTGCAAGACCACCGTGTCGGTTCCGCGCGCGGCGTACCGGTGCGCGAGCACCTGGCGGATGCGATCGAAGAGCGCATCGCCGGTCGCTCGCGTCGGCATTCCGATGTAGACCCCGCGTGCCGAACCGGTGATTCCCCAGCGGTCGGCCAGGAGCCAAGCTGCCTCCGTCTTGCCTTCGCCGGTCGGGGCCTCGATGATGACGAGCGCGGGGGCATCGGGACTGAGACGATCGGCGAGAGCGGTGACAGTCTGCTGGACCGGCCGCGGCGAACCGAGTGCGGGGAAGACGGCTCGAAAGTCACCGGGGGGCAGGCGCTGCGGCAGCTTCCAGCGGAGCGACTCCACCGCCTGGCGCGCTTGGGCGCGTGCCCGAGTCGAGTAGTCTTCGAGAGACATCTCGAGTGGCCGTCCGAGCACGGCAGCGTAGGGGAAGAACGGCTGGCTGATCGAGGCGATCCAATCGACCACTGTCACGAACCCGGCGAGCACAGCGAGCGCCGGGAAATCGGCACGTTGGGGGACCTCAGGCGGCACGTCGAGAAGCGAGGCGAGCGTCTCGAACAGGACACGGCGTACAGCTTCCCAGCTTTTGTCGCCCGCCGCCGGATCAGCTCGGGAGAGAACCGCCTGGTCAGGGAACCGACCATGGTGCCCGGCGACCGTGTCTGCCAGTCGACAGGCGAGGCGCGGCGAGAGGCCACGAGCGCGGAGGAGCGGAGCCAGGACGAGACTCGTCAGGGTGCCGTGCGGGAGGCAGGCATGCTCGGGCAGGACGGGACAGCTGAAGCCGGCCTCTTTTACCTGGCGCACAGCCGCGCGCTCCAAGTCGTCCCGCGGTTGCGGGAGACGGAACTGAAACACCGGGGTCGCCTTGCCGAAGTCGTGCAGTGCAGTGAGGAAGACGACCCATCGCTCGGCCACAGCCGGGGCGAGGCCGAGACCATCGGCGAGGAGGCGGTGGATGCGGGACGTCAGCCCCCAGCGCCAGAGCTGCTCAGCCACTGCGGCGGCATCGAGAGCGTGGAAGACGAGCGGATGATACCGTCGTTCATCCTCCACGTATCCCAGCTTGGCCCAGAGCGAGAGCAGGGCGTACTCGAGCTGAGTGACGGCCACGACAAAACTCCTTTCGTCATCGAGTATCGGAGCAGCACGGGAACACAGGTGTTCCCGTTGCCGACACGGGGCAGCAACGTTTTGCCGACCGAGAGCATCGAGATGGCTCTGCCCACTCCTTCCGGGCGGAAACTGCTTTTCGAGCGTATCATCGACCATCGCGCGCAACAAGAGCGCGAGGCGTGGACGGACGGGTAGGGGGTACCGAGGACAAACGACACGGCGAACGACGCCGGGTGTTTTGCGGCGCCTGTGCCTCTTTCGGGAAGCGAAAGACGGCGAGAGGCGAACCAGTCGAGTCTCGACGCGGCGACCGACCGAGGCTCGACTGATGGGTACCGAGCGGGAGCGGCAGCACCGTCCCGTCAGGAGGGTGCCTCCTGGAACGGTCGAGAATGGAAGTGGCCTCCGGCGGGGCTCCAGGGGACGCCGTGTGACGCTGGTGGCTCTGCGGCGACCGGTACACCCCCACGTGCGTGGGGACAACCCACCGACTGCAGCCGGCGTGAACGTTTGTCCAGGTACACCCCCACGTGCGTGGGGACAACCATCCCCCGAGCAATGGCCCGCCAGCGGTGAGCGGTACACCCCCACGTGCGTGGGGACAAAGAGCGACGACGTCGCACCGTGTCCGTGCGCGACGGTACACCCCCACGTGCGTGGGGACAACGCGCGGTACGCGTTGGTGCGGCACCGGCCGTACCGGTACACCGCCACGTGCGTGGGGACAACTACAGTGGGTCGACGGCGCTCGCTGTAGTGCACGGTACACCCCCACGTGCGTGGGGACAACTTCTCGACCTTCTCGACGTCCAGGACCTTCACG